>CAYONK010000188.1:5373-8060 GCA_964405285.1 uncultured Ardenticatenaceae bacterium | reverse complement strand
GGGGTGTTGGCGGTTCAGCCAGCCGGACAAAAGAGTCGGGCTGGCATGGCTGGCCTTTCCACTGCTCGTTGGCTTTCCAATCCTGGACCACCAGGCGGCCATCGCTTGTCCAGATGATACTCATCTGGCCCCAGGCAGCGGCGTGGAACTGGGGCAGGGAGCAGCTTTCGCCGCTGCGGCTGTCCAGCAGGTGCAGCGTCCCGCCCGGCCAGGCGTATGGCTCCAGCCTGGCCAGGTCTGCTTCCTCGGAAAGCCAGTACGCCAGCCATTGGCTGTCGGGCGACCAGTCGCCGACGATGAGGTGCGCGCCGCTAACGTAGAGGTTGGGAACAGGCGTGGGGGTGGGGGTGATGGTGGGTGTTGGCAAAGGGGTTCCGGTAGCCGTGGGCAACGGGGTGGCGGTGGGAAAATCAATGACCGGTGTGGGCTGTGATACCGCTGCCGCCGGTTCAGGGTTTGCGGCCTGTGCAGTTTCCAGGCTGTTTGGGATGGCAACGGCCGTTTCCACCGCGATGGCTTCTGGAGCGGCCGACGTTGGTTTTGGTTTCGTGCAGGCAGCAAGCATAGTCAAAATGATGACAAGGGTAGTGCAAATGCGGGTAAATTTCACGGCTAGATTTATGGGCAGTTTATCCTTGTTTGCGCGGCTGCCTCTACCAGATGCGCCAGATCACGAATCTGCTGGCGTGTTTGGTGCAGCATCTCGTCTTGTAGGTGGAGCAAACGTGAATTTTGGCTGATTCGCTCTTCAACGCAATAGAAATCCTGCAAAGCCAACTGTTGCTCCCCTAGAGCCAGATAAACGTTGGCCCGTTGGTAAATAGCGTTAAGCTGTTTTTCCACCTTTAACGCCTGGTTAACGTCTGCCAGGGCCAGATCGTATGCGCCGATGAGACTGTACGTGGTTGAGCGATTCACGCGCGCGGCATAATCGGCTGGATGATCTTGCAAAATTTTGCTGTAAAGGGCTATCACCTCTTGTAACAGAAGGTCACGTTCCTCTTCTGTTCTCTGTTGCAAAGCGCGATCCACCAGTTCCGCTGCCTGTTTGTAAGCTGCGTTAGCCTCTTCGTCAGTGTACAAAGGCGCACCTTCCAGAGGTAACGACTCAGGCGGAGGCTGGCGGCACCCAATGGCAAACATCAAAACACCACTTGCCACGATGACGAGTTGAACAATTTTAATGAACCTTGAACCGAATGACATTATCAATCTCCGTAAAAAATTGACAGGCTTGTCCTGCTTTTAGGCAGAAGAGCCCGTCAATATCAAACCTATAAAAACAAGCTCTTCAATGATTAAAGCATATCAATAAGTTTCAGCCCTTATACGAAACCAATTTGCTGGGTAATTATGGCCGATGCAGACGAGTCTTTCCGGATACAAATGGACATGGTTTGTACCTGATGGATGCGACCAACAAGGAGAACCTACCGAACAAACATTGAAATGTTGATCGTAAATATCATACCAATATATTCCATCCTGAGCTTGTTGCAGTTGATGGTTCCATGAGGCTCCGACATTATAAAACACCTCGTTTTCAACATTACTTACCCAACTCCACCAATAACGACATCCCCAATCAGGTTGAAGGACATAATGTCCCCCAGATGTTGTAAATTTCTGATGCTTTCTCGTGATACCATAATAGTATGTTGTTCGCGTTATGTTATTTCCTTCCCCGTAATCCGAAGGAGTTTTTGCTTGCTCAAGTGATTCGAGGCTTGGTGGAGTAAAAGAATGCTCAACCTCTTGCTCTTGAAGGAGCTTTTCTAATCTCAAAATACGTGTATGAGTTTCGAGTACTATTTCAGAATTATAGTACGTCGGTTCAGAACTCATGATATAGTGAGCAAGCTTTAAGTCTGATAATGCCAAAATAATCTCATTAAGTGCCTCATAGACACTAGCTCTAGAGAATAGCGTGTAAGCATCAAATGGAGCCGCTCTGATTATTTGATTGTAGTCTTCCAAGGCTAACTCGAATTTGCCAAGATCAAGATAAGTGGAGCCACGATTAACACGCGCTGCATAATCATCTTGGCGGTAAAGCAAAATATCAGAATATAAGTTCACCACATCAAGCAAATATGGCTGATATTCGGCAATATCTTCCAAGCTCATCGCTTGTTCCAATAACGCACTCGCTTGATTGTAAAGATCATCAAGCATCTGATCTCCATATAAACCCTGGTAAACAGGAGTGCTGTCTCCTTCGTTCGCTATAACAGGTTTATAAAACGATACTAAAAGTACCGAAAATAACCCGACCAGAAAGAATTGCTTTAAATTCATTTATCTCTCCTTAAGAACTAGACTTTGGTACGATACTTTGGTTGACTGTCAGATTTGATCCTGACCGCAAATGACAACAACAGATGGGGATTTCGCAGAACTCATCGGCATGTGGATGAATCTATCTTAATGTAGCGTTACCTCATGATTTACCTCCAAGAACTATTGCCAAGATATTGCCGGTAAAAGTTAGTTTAGGGAGAGACTTGTAATTCCCCCTACCAATAGCCTCATTATAAAAAAGCAGGTGTAACAAAAGTGTAACAAAAAGCGATCCAGTTTCTGTTTGAGCGTAACAAAAAGCGATCCAGTTTTTGTTTGACGGTTTGGAATTTTGTGACGATCCTGTTACACTGCGCTCAACATCGTATTGTTTATCTATGTCACGG
>CAYONK010000188.1:0-5273 GCA_964405285.1 uncultured Ardenticatenaceae bacterium | reverse complement strand
GTCCGCGCATCGCAGCCCCTTGTGTCGCCAATCAGCGTATTATTGTATGAAACAAAGCGTATTGTCCGGGAAAGAACTCCGTCTTTACCTCTTTGGCTCGCCGCGATTGGAGAGGGAGGGCGGGATCATCAGGCTGGGGCGGCGCAAGAGTCTGGCGTTGCTGGCTTACCTGGCGGTGACGGGGCAGCCCCATGACCGGGCCGCCCTGACAACGCTGTTTTGGCCAGAAAATGACCGTGTTCCGGCGCGCGCCGCTTTGCGCCAATGCCTGGCGGAAATCAAAAGCCGGTTGGGGCCAACCCTCTTATACCTGGATGGAGACATGGTAAGCCTGGCGGCAGACGCGCCGCTGTGGGTAGATATTGCCGCCTTCCGAGGCCATTTATCTGCCAGGCAAGAGTCAGATGAACTGACCCCCTTGATGGCGGCGGCCGACCTGTACCAGGCTGATTTTATGGCCGACTTTGCCCTGCCGGATTCCCCGGAGTTTGACCGGTGGCAGTTGTTGCAGGCCACGCTCTTAAAACAGGAGGGGCTGCAAGCGTTGGCCCAGGCAGCGCAGCGGCTGTCGGCGCAGGGGCGGGTGGGCGAGGCTATTGCTTATGCCGGTCGCCGGGCCAGCCTGGACCCGCTCAATGAAGCAGCGCAGGCGGACCTGCTGCGCCTCTATTTGCGTGACGGGCAGGTCGCGGCCGCCACGCAGCATGACGAATGGTTTGCCGGGCAACTGGAAAAAGAGTTGGGACGGCCGCCATCGTTGAACCGGGCATCGCTCTTGGGCGACAGGCAGGGGGAGGCGGAGACACCGCCAGGCCGGCCGGGCAAACCCGCCCCCTTACCGCGCGCCCTGACCCCTTTTGTCGGACGCGAGCGTGAATTGACCGAGGTCGTGGCCCGGCTGCGTCAGCCCGATTGCGCCCTGTTGAGTCTGATCGGGCCGGGCGGCGTGGGCAAAACGGCGTTGGCATTAGCGGCTGCCCGCCAGTTGGTCGCAGAGTTTGCCGGTCACGTTTATTTTGTGTCGCTGAACAGGGTGCAGAACAGAGTTGGTTTGCTGGCGGCGGTAGCCGATGCGCTGGCAATTCCCTATGAGATGGGGGTAGACCTGGAAACGGCCGTTATCGCCGAACTGCAAAACCAAAACAGCCTGCTGGTGTTGGATAATTTTGAACGACTGGTCGCCGAGGCAGGGCTGCTGGTCAATCTGCTCCTGGCCGCGCCAAGGCTAAAACTGCTGGTCACGTCCCGGGTGCGCCTGAAGATGCGCGAGGAATGGCCTTATCCACTGCGCGGCCTAACTTACCCAGAAACGACAGATGACCCAGAGGCGGCCAGTTATGAGGGAGTGGCCTTTTTGGCGCAGGCCATCCGGCGCCACGCCCCCGATCACTTGCTGACGGAAGCCGATTGGCCGCGGCTGGTTCAGATTTGTCAGGCGGTGGAAGGGTTGCCGTTAGGGTTAGAACTGGCGGCGGGCTGGGTTGGGCGACTCTCCTTGCCGCAAATTGTGGCGATGATCACGCGACAGCCGGGGCAGCTAACGGCCGTTTGGAATAATACGCCGGAAGGACATTACAGCCTTGACATGGTATGCGCGCAAACCTGGCAGTTAATGAAACCTGTGGAGCGGCAGGCCGCCCAATGGCTAACGCTTTTCGCCGATGGCTTTACCCGGGAGGGCGCGACAGCCCTGGGCGTTACCGATACTTTGCTGACAGCGCTGCTGGACAAGTCGCTGGTCCATTGGCGTGGCGAAGAGGCGCATGATGGCCGTTTCCACATGCACAAAGTGATTCACCGTCATGTGCAGCGCCGGATGGAAGCTGAGGCAACGGCCGTTGGCCCTATCTGCCGCCGCTATACCCACTACTATGCCACCTTTCTGCAAGCGCGGGACGCCTGGCTGCAAAATAGTCGCCAGCAAGCTGCCCTGGCAGACATTCAAGCTGAATTGACCAACATTCGCGCTGCCTGGGGCATGGCAGCCACCGAGCGCGAGCTAGAAGCAACGCGCCTGGCGCTTGCTCCCCTGTATCGTTTTTACAGGTTAAAAGGCTTGTTTTGGCATGGGACAGACGATTTTGCCCTTGCCTTGACCCATTGGCAAAGTGAACACTCGACCGAACTGGGCGGCAAGGCAACCGTCGTGGAACGGCTCTGCGCCCGGCTGCTCATCCGTCAGGGGCTTTGCCAGAGCCATCTCGTAGAATTAGAAGCGGCAGAGAGCAGTTTACAGGCTGGCCTGACCCGGCTGTACGGACAAGACCGGGAAGCCTTACTGGAAAGAGGGATTGGGCTAAACGGCCTGGCTCGCATTGCCGGGCAGCGCCAGAATTGGACAATAGCCCGGCAGTTTTATGAGCAAAGCCTGACAATTCTGCGCGCCGTTGATGCCCCGTTAGAGATAGCGCAAACTTTATCTGGCCTGGGGCATGTTGCTTGCGCTCTGGGCGCTTATGATGAAGCGTTGCGCTTTGACGAGGAAAGTCTGGCGCTTTATCAGCAAATGGACAACCCACTGGGGATTGCCACAGCGTTTAACAACCTCAGCCATACAGCCGAGATGGCTGGTAACTATGCCCAGGCGGCGCTGTGGTTACAGGAAAGTTTGCTGACAGCGAAGTCTATCTCAGCGCATTGGCTAACGGCCGTTACCCTCAGCAACCTGGCCCATATTGCCTGCTTATTGGGAACGAGGTCTGAAGCAGAAATGTACCTGAAAGAGAGCCTTTATATGCGCCAGCGGTATCGCTTGCCTGGCAGGCGAGAAACACAAGATGCGTTGCACGCTATCGCTCACAAAGTGAACGAAAAGTTGTGAAAAGGAAATACATTGGTTGATAACCGGTTTGGGGGTTACGAGAAAGTCTGTTGAGAACGGCCGTTGGTGTTGCCATAATAGTGGAAGGGAACGGCCGTTTGTGCATCGCCCTTGCCCGGCAAGGCTGGGGCAGACGTTGACGGGCAAGCGGTTTGGTGGCAGCAAAGGCTTGGAGGTTCCAGTTGGCGCTGGCGCAATGCCTCGGACGGCTTGCGTTTTGGTGATTGGCAAAGGTTTTGGTGCCCCGCGCCAGCGCAACTGAACAAGGCATTCGTGCCGGTTCTGGACCATTGCGTCATTTTTATGACCGGCTGCGGGGCCGGGGGAAAGCCTATCGCCTGGTTATTATTGCTGCTGCTCATAAGATTTTGGTCTGGGCCTTTGCCATCTTTTCGCGCAAGATCGCCTTCGATCCTTCCCTGCCAGTCTACAATTCACCTTGAGATCTAGATTCCCTCTTGACACCAACTGAGAGAATCTACATTTAACGATACCCCACGAGATCCAAAAGACCCGAAATGCCGAATACGGATGGCCGAAGACGGGGCCTCGTCTGTTGCCGCAACCCGCTCATTTTCGTTAAGAAAACTTAAATATCGCTTCAATGCCCACCCATCTCCCGTATACTCGTAACTACATTAACCGGCAAGCGCGCATCCTTACCACCCCTTCCACGCACTTGGGTGACTGTTGGTCATCAAAACAAATTGAGCGCAAAGCTCCCACTGCCGGGGAACCAGCAAGCTGGTCTGGCGTTTTCCAGCTTAATCCTGGCGGCAAACCACCCATTTCATGATGCAAATAAACGACGATCCCTCTTCACCAGAGTTATCCGCGGGAAAAACTGTGCCGGAGGCAGCCCGCTGGGCCAGATGGGGCCAGCGAGCGTGGTACGCCGGACTGTTTGGCATCGGCCTGGCCACCGCCTTGCTTGGTCTGATGGCTTATTATGCCTTGTTCCCGCCGCCCACCCCGCTTAGTCAGCGCGACGTAGAGCAAAGCATTGTCCAGGCGATGGCTTCGGCGACGCCGCCGGCCGCCTACTCCGCCGGAGTCTATCAGTTCATCTTGCCTTCGCTGGTCTATATTCAGACCACAGGCACGTCGGCGACGGGCGCAGAAGGGGTTGGTGTGGGCAGCGGCGTGGTGGTCAATACGGCCGGAGACATCCTGACCGCCTACCACGTCGTCGGCAACGCCCGCGAGATCGAGATCATCTTCGCCGATGGGACGCGCACCACAGCCGAGATCATCAATGCTGATCCGCAAAACGACATCGCCGTCTTGCAGCCGGGCCAACCGCCGGAAATCATCGTCCCGGCCGTGTTGGGCAGCGCCAACCGGATGCGTATCGGCGATGAGGCTTACGCGGTGGGCAATCCATTGGGACTGGCAGGCTCGCTAAGCGCGGGCGTTATCTCCGGTTTTGATCGTTCGCTGCCCGTCAACGATGAGTTACGTCTGGAAGGCTTGATTCAATTCGACGCGGCCGTCAACCCCGGTAATTCGGGCGGCCCGCTGCTTAACCGGGGCGGGCAGGTCATCGGCATTGTCACCGCTCTGGTCAACCCGCAAAATCAGGATAGCTTCACCGGAATTGGTTTTGCCGTGCCGATTGGAACGGCCGTTTCCGCCGCCGGCGCGCCAGAGTATTAACCAGCACAAAACGCAAAGGAAAACCCTATGGACCTATCGTCTAACCACGACAAACCGATGGAACAGGTGCTATACGAAGTCAAAAAGATCATCGTCGGTCAGGACACCTTGCTGGAGCGGCTCATCGTCGCCTTGCTGGCGCGGGGCCACATCCTCGTCGAAGGCGTGCCGGGGCTGGCCAAAACAATGGCCATCAAAACCCTGGCCGAAACCATCGGCGGCCAATTCCAGCGCATCCAGTTCACTCCCGACCTCGTCCCGGCTGACCTCATCGGCACGCGCATCTACAATCAGAAAACCGGCGAATTCAACACCTCGCTCGGCCCCGTTTTCACCAACCTGCTCCTGGCCGACGAGATCAACCGCGCCCCGGCCAAAGTGCAAAGCGCCCTCCTGGAAGTGATGCAAGAGCGGCAGGTGACAATCGGGCGTGAAACCTTTAAAGTGCCCAACCCTTTTCTGGTGATGGCCACGCAAAACCCCATCGAGTCTGAAGGGACTTACCCGCTGCCGGAGGCGCAGGTAGATCGCTTCATGTTTAAGGTGTTGGTCGGCTACCCCACCGTCACTGAAGAATTTGTCATTGTAGAGCGGATGACGGCCGTTCTCCAGGCCGTGCAAAAAGTGCTAGACAGCGAGCAATTGCTCCATTTGCAGCAGCAGGCCAGCCAGGTCTACGTAGACCCGGCTCTCATCGAGTACGCCGTCAGGCTGGTCAGCGCCACCCGCTTCCCCCATTCAGTCGTAGACATCTTGGGGCAGGGCGTAGTGGCGGCCGCGCACGAAAGCCAGCGCC
>CAYONK010000187.1:4995-8067 GCA_964405285.1 uncultured Ardenticatenaceae bacterium | reverse complement strand
CTGCGCTAGAATTGCCTGTCTGGTAGGTAAAATGCCTCCCGCAGGTGGGTGTTTGGTTGCCTCAACCGCTCGCCACCCATCTGCGGGAGATTGATTGTCAGGTGACTGCGTGTTTGAATCCTTAGGTTCCCGCCTACAAACAGTTTTCGACGGCTTACAACGCCGGGGCAAATTGACGGAAGAAGACGTAGACCTCGCCATGCGCGAGGTGCGTCTGGCGCTGCTTGAGGCAGACGTTAATTTTAAGGTGGTGAAGGGCTTCGTGGCCCGCGTGCGTGAACGCGCCGTGGGGCAGGAAGTGATGCGCAGTCTGACGCCCGGCCAGCAAGTGGTCAAAATCGTCCACGACGAGTTGGTGACGACGCTGGGCGAACCGGGCCGCCTGAACCTGGGCATGCAATCCCCAGCGGTGATTATGCTGGTCGGCTTGCAAGGCGCGGGCAAGACGACGATGGCGGCTAAATTGGCCCTCCACCTGCGGAAACAGGGCAGACGGCCGTTCCTGGTAGCCTGCGACGTCTATCGCCCGGCGGCGGTGGAACAATTGCACACTCTGGGGCGACAGCTTGACATCCCCGTCTACGACGAAGGGATGGAAGCGAACCCGGTGAACATCGCCCGCAATGGGGTGAAGCAGGGGGCCAACAGCGGGGCGACGGTGGTGATCATTGACACAGCCGGCCGCCTGAACATTGACGAGATGAAGATGGATGAGATACGGGGGATTAAAACGGCCGTTTCTCCCATCGAAACCCTCCTCGTCGCCGACGCCATGACCGGGCAGGAAGCGGTGCGCGTCGCCACCGACTTCAACAACGCCGTCTCCCTCACCGGCCTGATCATGACCAAAGTGGATGGCGACGCCCGCGGCGGCGCCTCCATCTCCATGCGCGAAGTGACCAACGTGCCGATCAAATTCCTGGGCACGGGCGAAAAGGTCAGCGCCATCGAAATTTTCCACCCGGACCGTCTGGCCGACCGCATCCTGGGTATGGGCGACGTGATGACGCTCATCGAAAAAGCCCAGGCTGAACTGGACCAGGACGAAGCCCAACGCGCCGGTGAGCGCATGATGGAGGGCAAGTTTGACCTGGAAGATTTCCTCAACCAGATGCAGCAGATCAAGCGTCTGGGGCCGCTGGGCCAGATTTTGGACATGATTCCCGGCATGGGTAAGATGACCAAAGATGTGGATATGTCCGGCGCGGAGAAAGATTTGAAACGCATCGAGGCGATCATCCAATCTATGACACCTTACGAGCGGCGCAATCCGCGCGTGATTAAAGCCAACCGTAAGCGGCGCATCGCCAACGGCTCTGGCACAAGCGTACAGGAAGTGAATGCGCTCCTGCGACAATTCCAGGAGATGCAAAAAATGATGAAGCAACTTGGCACCGGGCGCGGCCGCAAGAATCTGATGAATATGTTTGGCGGCCGTTTTCCTGGTTAGTCTGGTAGTGCGATGGTCTGGTAGTCTGGTAGCTGTGTGACCTGGTCCCGTCCTGCCCAGGTAGGCGCTCTCTTTGTTAAGAAACCAGCCGACCGACCAACCAATCAATTGACACACAAACAATAAATGGAGATTAGAAACGAAAGATGCTGCGAATTCGCTTAAGCCGAACTGGTAAAAAACGTCAGGCGTACTACCGTGTAGTCGTCGCCGATGTAGACGCCCGCCGCGATGGCCGGGTGGTGGAACGCCTGGGTCATTACAATCCGCTGGCCGACCCGATTGAATATAAGATCAACGAGGCGCGCGCTTTGTACTGGCTCAAGGTGGGGGCGCAGCCCTCTGACCCGGTGCGCCGTCTGTTGGAGAAGCAGGGGACTTATGAGCGCCTGCAACGGCTGCACGCTGGGGAAAGCCTGGAGGCGTTGGTGGCTGAGTTTGAAGGCACGCCGCTACCTGAAGAGAGTGTGGACAACGCGGCGTTGGCCGCCGCTGCCGCCGCCGTTGGCGCGGCCGCCGCTGCTGGCGAAGAAGAGTAACCGTTCAGACCTGACAGGTCTCAGAAGACCTGTCAGGTCTATTTTGACAAAATCATGAAAGAATTGGTTGAATATATCGTGAAGTCCCTGGTGGATGAGCCGGAAGCGGTGGCGGTGGAAGAACACAACGGCCGTTCCCACACCACCATCGAACTCTCCGTCGCCCAGCCAGACATGGGGCGGGTCATCGGACGTAATGGCCGGGTGATCAACGCTATCCGCCAACTCCTCCAGGTGAGAGCCGCCAAAGAGGGCCTCGACGTGACCCTGGAAGTGCTGGAAGCGGACGGGCGGTAAGCCGTAGTTCTTAATTCGTAGTTCGTAATTCGTAGCCTATCTTCGGAGTACGGATTACGGGCTACGGAACACGGATTACGAAACACGGAGATTCTGTGGCAAGAAAACAAGCGCCATCTGATCAAGAAAACGAGGAGCGGGGCTTGGTGGATACGTCTGCCGAGCCTCGTTTTTTACTCATTGGCGAGGTGATGAAGCCGCACGGCGTGCGCGGAGAAGTGCGGGTGAAGCCGCACACCGACGCGCCGGAGCGTTTTACCTGGTTGGAGACGGTGTACCTGGGCGAGCATGATCCCCAACCCGTAGCTGTGGAGGCCGCCCGGCTGCACCAGGGCCTCGTCTTGCTCAAACTGGTCGGCTGTGATGACCGGGACGCGGCTGATTCGCTGCGTGGTCAATGGCTGCAAGTGCCGCTGGAAGAGGCTATCCCTCTGGAAGAAGGGGAGTATTACCTCTTCCAGTTGATCGGCCTGGAAGTGTACAGCGATGAGGGGGAGCGCCTGGGTGAACTGACGCAGGTGTTGGAGACAGGGGCCAACCACGTCTTCATCGTCTCAGACGGGAAGCGGGAGATTTTGCTGCCCGATACGGATGAGGTGGTGGTGGCGATTGATTTTGAGAACGGCCGTTTAACCGCCCACCTCCTCCCCGGCCTGCTTGGATAACCTGTGTGGATTAGAGATTAGAGATTGAGGACGTCCTCAATCTCTAATCTCTAATCTCTAATCTCCAATCTCTTCATAACAAGGTCGCTTTATGTCCGATGAGAAGTATTGGCTTGGCTTC
>CAYONK010000187.1:3706-4985 GCA_964405285.1 uncultured Ardenticatenaceae bacterium | reverse complement strand
CTTCAATCTGGTAAAAGGCATCGGCCCGGCAAAATTACAGGCATTGCTGGACGCTTTTGACAGCCTGGAAGCCGCCTGGAACGCCACGTCGGAGCAGTTGAAACGGCTTGGTTTCGACCAGCGGGCGATTGACAGCCTGCGGGAGAGCCGCGCCACGCTCAATCTGGACCTTTGCCTGGAACGGGTGCAGAAAGCGGGCATTACCCTGCTGACTTGGGACGACCCGGCCTACCCGACTTATCTGCGCGAAATCCCCACGCCGCCACCGCTGCTCTATCTGCAAGGCGACATTCAAGAGGTAGACCGCTTCGCCGTTGCCGTAGTCGGGACGCGCCGCCTGACGAGTTATGGTCGGCAGGTGACGCGCGACCTGGTGACCGGATTGGTGGACAATGGCGTCACCATTGTCAGCGGGCTGGCGCGGGGGATAGACGCCATCGCCCACAAGACGGCGGTGGAGATGGGCGGCCGGACCATTGCTGTGCTTGGCTCTGGCCTGGATTGTATCTACCCAACGGAGAACCGGCCGTTGGCCGAAAAAATCGCCGCCGGGCAAGGGGCGGTCATCAGCGAGTATGGCCTGGGGGTGCAGCCGGACGCCAAGAATTTTCCGCCGCGCAACCGGATTATCAGCGGTCTTTCGTTGGGCGTGGTGGTGGTGGAGGCGGGCGAGCGCAGTGGGGCGCTGATCACCACAAAGTTTGCCGTAGAGCAGGACCGCGAGGTGTTTGCCGTGCCGGGCAATATCACCAGCCCGGCCAGCAAGGGGCCGAATCAACTCATCCAGCAGGGGGCTAAATTGGTCTCTGGCGTGGAGGATATTTTGGAGGAGTTGAATTTGCAATTGGTGGTGGAGCAAACGGCCGTTCAACTCGCCCTGCCCCAATCCGCCGAAGAGATGGCCCTCTATACCCAACTGTCCGCCCAACCGGTCCATGTGGACGATCTGTGCCGCCTGACCGGGATGCCCAGCAGCGCCGTCAGCAGCACGCTGACGCTGATGGAATTAAAAGGCATGGTCCGCCAGGTGGGTGGCATGAATTATGTCATCGGCCGGGAACCCGGACCTGAGTATGAAACGAACAACAGTTAACAGTGAACGGTTAACTGTTCACTGTTAACCGTTGATTGTTAAAGCGAGTTATCATGAAACTAGTCATTTTCGCCGGCGGTTCCGGCCGCCGCTTGTGGCCGATCAGCCGGCAGAAGTCGCCGAAGCAGTTCGAGCCAATCCTGGGGGACAAATCTACTTTGCAGTTGGCAGTGGACCGGGTGTTGG
>CAYONK010000187.1:0-3696 GCA_964405285.1 uncultured Ardenticatenaceae bacterium | reverse complement strand
CGATGTTCTCCGTCAAGGGCAGAGTCGAAAACCCGAACTCCTTCAAGTAGCTCCGGACGAAACCCTGTTGCTGGCGATTGTCCCATGCAGACACCAGGCATACACCCCGCAGGACTACTTCGATCCGGATCGTGTGTGGCGGCGGAAGAACTCCGCGACCAATGAAAAGTACGTGGAGATGGTGCGGGCGCAGTTGCCCGACATCCCGGCGCAGAACGTGATTGGCGAACCGGCGCGGCGCGATCTGGCGGCGGCCGTTGGCCTGGCGTTGACCCATCTGGCCCATCAGGCGGAAGACCCGGACGAACCGGTGGCGATCCTCTGGGGCGACAATTACATGGACCAGGTTCCCACTTTTTTGAGGGTTCTGGCGGCGGCGGAAGAGCTTCTGCATACGGAGCAGGCGCGGATTTTGTTTGTCGGTGAGACGCCCCGGTTTGCCAATGACAACCTGGGCTGGATTGGTCTGGGCGAGGAATTGGGGGTGGTAAACGGCCGTTCCTACTACCGCTTCGCCTCCCTCACCTACCGCCCACAATTGGCTGACTGCCAGCGAATGTTTGCGGAAAAAAGCCATGTGTGGAATACTGGCTACTTCGTGACGACCATCGGCTTCGTGCAGCGACAATATCAAAAACAGCAGCCAGACATCTGGCGGCAGTTGACGGAAATCGGCCAAACTATCGGCCAGCCGGACTACCTGACCACGCTGCACCGCATCTACCCACAAATCGCCTCCCTGAGCTTCGACGACGCGATTTTGCAGCACATCGCCCCGGAAGACGCGGCTGTGCTGCACGGTAAAATGGGCTGGAGCGACCCCGGCACGTTGTACGCCCTCAAAGAGGCGATCAACCCGGACCTGGCCGCCAACGTCACCAAAGGGCAGGTGATCGCCCATCAATCGAGCGATTGCCTGATTTACAATTACGAAGCGGACAAACTCGTCACCGTCGTGGGGCTGGAGGGGATGATCGTCGTCAACATGGACGACGCCCTGCTAGTGGTCCACAAGGACCAGATTCCCCTGGTGAAGCAGATGGTGAATGGACTGGAAGGCGGCGAGTTTGAGCCATACAGCTAAAATTCTTATGAGTGAAACCGTCAAGATAGAAGGCTATTGCCTGAAGTGTAAAGACAAACGCATCATTGATAATCTGGTGGCGGAATGGGCCAGCAATGGCTCTCCGGCAGCGCGGGGGAACTGCCCGGTTTGCGGCACAACCATCTACCGGCGCGGCCACCTGCCTGCCCATGAGACGCTGCCGAAGCCGGAAGTTGCCCCACGCCAGCAGACAAAGGCGAAGAAGGGGAAGACTGCGGCTGCCAAAAAACCGGCCAAGAGCAAAGCGGCAAAAGCCAGCAAACCGAAGAAGAATGGGGAAACGGCCGTTTACACCGGCCCGCGCTCTGGCAAACTGGTCATCGTCGAATCCCCCGCCAAAGCCAAAACCATCGGCCGCTACCTGGGCCGGGGCTACACCGTCAAATCCAGCGTCGGCCACGTGCGCGACCTGCTCAAATCCCGCCTCAGCGTGGACGTGGAGAACGGCTTCGAGCCAGAATACCGCGTGCCCAACGACAAGCGCAAACTGGTCAAGGAACTGACCGACGCGGCCGCCAGAGCCAAAGAAATTTACCTGGCTACCGACCCCGACCGGGAAGGGGAGGCCATCGCCTGGCACGTTCTGGAGTCGGCCAATATGGACCCGGCGCGGACGCGGCGGGTGGTCTTTCAGGAGATTACCAAGCCGGCCGTGCAGGCCGCCTTCGAGAACCCCCGTGAAATAGACATGAATCGGGTGGACGCGCAGCAAGCACGGCGCATTTTGGACCGATTGGTGGGCTACAAGCTCAGCCCCTTGCTCTGGCGCAAGGTGCGCGGGCGGCTGTCGGCCGGCCGGGTGCAGTCGGCGGCGGTGCGGTTGGTGGTGGAGCGCGAACGAGAGATCATACAATTCACGCCGGTGGAGTATTGGACGCTGGCGGCCGAGTTGCAGCAGAAGGTGGAGAATGGGCGGGGAGAACGGCCGTTCATCCAGGCTAAACTCTTCAAATTCAAGGGCGAAGACCCGGTTCTCAACAGCGAAGCCGACGTACTGCCCCACCTGGACGCTCTGGAAAAAGCGGATTGGCAGGTGGGCGAAGTGCGGCGCGGCACGCGCACCCGCCGCCCTGCGGCTCCCTTCACCACCAGCACCCTGCAACAAGAAGCGTCGCGCAAACTCGGCTTCGGCACCACCAAGACGATGCGCGTCGCCCAACAGTTGTACGAAGGCGTAGACCTGGACGAAGCCGAAGGCTCCGTCGGACTGATCACCTACATGCGTACCGACAGCGTCAGCGTTGCCAAAGAAGCGCAGGACGAGGCGCGAGGCTACATCCAGCAGAAATATGGCCCGGACTACGTTCCCGACCAGCCGCCGGTCTACAAAACACGCTCCAAAACGGCTCAGGAAGCGCACGAAGCGGTGCGGCCAACCTCCGTGCTGCGTTCGCCCAAGCGGATGAAAAATTTCCTCTCCCGCGACCAGTTCCGCCTTTACCAGCTTATTTGGGACCGCTTTGTCGCCAGTCAGATGGCTCCGGCGCTTTATGATACCGTCTCGGCCGACATTTGGGCGGGCGCGGCGGCCAGCAAACTGGCGGAGCGCCCCTATCTCTTCCGGGCGACCGGCTCCGCGCTGCGTTTCCCCGGCTTCCTGGCCCTCTATGAGGAGACGGAGCCGCAAGATCGCCCCGGCGAAAATGGCGAGGCCAACATCCCGGCCGATTTGCGCGAAGCGGAATCGCTCGATTTGCGCCGTCTGCTGCCGGAGCAGCATTTCACCCAACCGCCGCCTCGCTTTAGCGAAGCGACGTTGGTGCGCGAGTTGGAGGAAAATGGGATCGGCCGGCCGAGTACCTACGCCTCGATCATCTCCACCATTCAGCAGCGCGGTTACGTGGATGTGGTGGACAAGCGTTTGCAGCCAACGGAGACGGGGCAGATCGTCAACGACATCCTGGTGGAGCATTTCCCCAATATTCTCTCGGTAGATTTCACCGCCCGGCTGGAAGATGAACTGGACGAAATCGCCGAGGGTAAGCCCTGGGTTCCGGTCATCTCTGGCTTTTACGAGCGGTTTGAGCGGAATCTGGCGAAAGCGGATGCGGCTCTGCCGAAGATTGACCTGAAGAAAGAGCAGGAGTTCGTCGGGCGGGAGTGCCCAACATGTGGCAAGCCGTTGGTCTACCGCGAGGGGCGTTTTGGCCGCTTTATCGGGTGCAGCAACTTCCCGACTTGTCGCTTCACGGAGCAGATTTTGGTGAAGGTGGGGGTGGCCTGCCCCCGCTGCGGCGGCGATCTGGTGGAAAAGAAGACGCGCAAAGGGCGGCTGTTTTTCGGCTGTAGCAATTACCCGGAGTGCGAGTGGACGAGTTGGAAACGGCCGTTAACCCAACCCTGCCGCGTCTGCAATGGCCTCCTGGTGCAGCTAAACAGCGACACGGCCGAATGCACCCAATGCGCCACCCAACAGCCGATCATTCAGTCCATTCAGGTAACTTCTGGCTAAACCGCATACAAAATCCAAAGATCCATGAAGAGACGCGCTGGTCGCCGAACGGTTTGTTATCGGCGACCAGCGCGCCTCATTGCTTAATGCATGGCCTGAGAGAGTCTCTGTTGTTTACACGTTTTAATTATGAATATCA
>CAYONK010000186.1:0-8081 GCA_964405285.1 uncultured Ardenticatenaceae bacterium | reverse complement strand
TCGCGGACGACGTCGCCTGGCTGCCAGATAGAGGTGGGGCTGCTCCCCTCCACCGGAGGCCCATCCGCCTGCGCGACCAGATTGTCTGACTCGTCGAGGGCGTGGACGAAGATAACGTAATCGGCCGCTACCGCTTGCTGCGCCTGCCACCAAAGCGTCACCCGCCATCCCTCTCCGGTCGCTTCCTGGCTGATGGCCGTCAGCGCAAATAGATCGCCGAACTGCACCGGCGCGTCCAGGCGATCCGGGGGCAGGGAGAGGGGTTGCCCCGGGCGCACGACGGTCTGGGCGGCAATGGGCCAGTCGGTTGGCTGGTCTTGCTGCTGCGTCTGAACGGCCGTTTCGCCCGCGTCTAGCCATATGCCCAACAAAGCCGTCGTCGGTCCGGCGACTTCCCCTTCGGCCAGCAGAACCAGGCGATCCCGGTAACGCTCACCGGCGCGCCAGCCCGACGTGGGGCTGAGGCAGCCGCCGGGGAAGCTGCGGGTTTCGGCCAGTTTAAGCCATTGGCCCTCCGCCGGAACGAGCAGTTGGGCGGTGATGGTGTAATCGGTGGTCGGCGACTGGTGGGCGCGCCAGTAAAGCGTGACGGGGGTTGGTTGGTTGAGGTAGATGGCGTCGGTGGCAACGGCCGTTAATTCCACCCGCCCGTCATACAACAAATCGGTCGGCGTGGCGGAGGGTGGGATTTGCGCCGACCCGGCCAGCCGTTGGGCGTTGGGGTAAAGCTGCGGCAGGAAGAAAATGGCGAGGAGGAGGGCGGTGAGGGGGAGAACGGCCGTTGCCGCCCCACAGGCCACAGCCCGCCGCTGCCCCCACCATCTGCCCCAGCCGACAGCCAACAGCCAGGCCAGGCTGGGCCAGGCTGGCAGCAGCCAGCGCCCCTCCGGGACCAGGAAGCCGACATCGCGGACCATCAACGTCTTAACGGCGAAAAACGCGGCAGCCAACGCCGCAGACCAACCGAGGTGCAGCAGGATAATTGCTCCCGGTTGCTCTAAGGTTGATTGAGGGCGCAGCCAACCGAGCAAGGCAATCAGCAGCAGCGCAGCCGCAGCCGCGTACAGCCAGCCGGGGCCATAACCCAAAATCCCCGGACTCCAATCCAGCCAGAAAGAACGGAACAATTCGCCCAGGTTGGCCAGGAGCAAAGGGAGGTCGGCCGGGCGCAGCGTCAACAAATGCCAGATCGGGACGCTGGGGGCTAAGCCCAGAGCGTCGCCGCTGCGCGCATGGTTAAAGAGCAGCCAGCCGCCGTAGAGCGGGGTAAAACCGGCCGCGCCCCACAGGGCGCTCTGGGCCGCAGGCCAGAGTTGGCCGGTCTGCCGCCAGACGTGCCAACAGGCGATAGGTAGTAGCAGCAGCAAAAAGATGGCGCTGGCTTTCGTCAGCAGGGCCAGAGCGAGTAAAACCCCCCAGCCGAAATAGTAAGGGGGGGCTTTTTCTTTGACGAGGAGATAGGTGGTGTAGGCGATGAGCAGGGCGGCAACGGCCGTTACCGCCAGATCATTATTCATCGTCGCGCTCAAATATAGGAAGGTAGGCTGGAAGGCCAGCAGCGCCGCCGCCAGCAAGCTGACGTCCGGCGGCAGCGTCAGGCGGGCAGCCGCGTACAGCGCCGTCACCGCCAGCAGACCAAACAAGATCGAAGCGAGACGGCCGGCATAGGCCACCGGCGCGTTCGCCGGGGAAAGATGCACAAAGGGGTTCAGGTTGCCATTGCCGCGCAGCGCGCCGGGGAAATGGGGGTTCGGGCTGAATTCGCTGTCCAGCGGTGGGATGGAAAAGGGAAGGCTCAACAGGGTGGCCAAACTGTAATAAACCGGCGGCTGATGCCGTTCGTCGGCGCGGGAGGAGGTAGCCAGGTCTGGCAGGCGGCCCGTCTGTCGCATCAGGGCGACGTATTCGTAATGCAGCGCTTCATTTGGCCCGACGAAAGGCGGCAGCCGGAAAGCGAGAAATCCGGCCAACAGCGCATAGCCTGCCAGTAAGAAGAGAAACGCGCTGCGCCCCGCGCCCAGGCGATTTAGCTTGGTCTCGACGTTGCCCATAAGACCATAAGTATAACGCCCTTCATCCAGCGTGCATCCGCCCCTAAATCCCCGCATCACCTACGAAAGGGCGATTGCCGGGCTGATTGAAGATTCCCACTCTGTCCAGTAAAATCCCTCCCGTGATACCTGCACGAAGAATCGTCTTGTCGGGGCTTTTGCTGCTTTGCGCCCTGCTGACCGCCGCGTTTCTGTTTGATTGGTGGCCGGCGCTGCGTGGCGGCTATGGCTGGCGCTGGCCCTATGTTCAGCCGGAACTCAGCCGGTTGCCCCGGCTGCTGCCCACTCTGCTAACGCTGGCGATTTATAGCCTGGGGCTTCGTGGATTGTGGCAGCGGCCGGGCTGGTTGTTTCTGCTCTGGTGTTTCCTGGGCGCGTTTGCTTTGCCAATCGCCCTGCTCTTCTGGTGGGGCCATCCGCCGGAACTACTTTTCGCCCGCACCCTTTCTGGCATGACGACGGGTGGTTTTGCCCTCGCCACCCAGATTCAAAACCCGGCCGAGACGCTGCGGCAATGGCCGGCCCTGATGCCGGGATGGGAGGCGGTTTCCAGCCACATGGCCGTCAGCCCGCCGCTCTGGCCATTGACCTATTACAGCCTGATGCAATGGTTGGCGGCGACGCCCGCCTTGAGTGAGGTGGCGGGCATGGCGGTGCGCCCCTACCTTTGCCACGATGTGCCGGTGATGGAGTTGAGCAATGGGCAGTTGGCGGCTGCCTGGTTGGGCATGGCCGCGCCTTTGTGGGTGGCGCTGGCTATTTTCCCGCTGTATGGTCTGGCGCGACAGGCGGCCGGGGGGCAGGCGGCGCGTTGGGCTGCCGCCTGGTGGCCGCTCATCCCCTCACTGGCGATGTTCCTGGGATCGCTCAATTCTCCATATCCGCTGCTGGCCGCGACGTTGAGTTGGCTGCTCTGGGGTGGTCTGGTGGCCAAACGGCCGTTCCCCACCGCTCTTCTCCTCACCCTGGCCGGGAGCCTGACGGCCGTTACCATTTTCATCAGTTTCGCCTTCGTCCCCTTTCTCTTATTTGCCGGGCTACTCGCCTGGATCGCCCAATGGAAACAGCCGGAGGAATCGTGGGGGCAGGCAGTGAAACGGCCGTTTATTGCTGGCGCTTTCTTTGGCACGGGGCTGCTCCTAGTGCAGTTCGCCTATACTGCCTGGACCGGTCACACCATTCTCGACATCTGGCAAAGCACCACCCTCTATCACTTCGAGCTAGATCGCCCCTACCTGCCCTGGCTCTGGCTGCATGCCTGGGATTTCATCATCTTCTTCGGCCCACCGGCATTCGCCCTCTTCTTGTTGACTCTGTTCAGCCGCCCGGCGACGCCTGTTCGCCATGTGGCCCTGGCCCTCAGTTTGACGTTGCTTATCGTCCTGATCTCCGGCACGGCGCGAGGTGAGACGGGGCGCATCTGGTCTATTTTTATGCCGATAGCGTTGGTGGGAACGGCCGTTACCCTCCATCATAGCGCGCCCCGATACCAACTCGCCTTCTCCGCCAGCCAGGCAGCCTGGCTGATCACCCTCTACGCCGTCCTGATCAGCATCGGCAGCGGTTACGACTCGCCGCCCGATTATGCCGCCGTCGCCTTCGCCCCCGGCCCCAATCCGCCGGTCGCCGTCGCCGCTGATTTTGGCGACAGCCTGCGCCTGCAAGCCTTCAGCGCCCGCTACGAGGCAGAAACAGAGCGAATCATCCTCGACCTCTATTGGGAAGCGCGGCGTCAGATAGCGATCCCCTACTTCTTCGCCGCCACGCTCGTCGCGCCCGATGGCCGGGTCCAGCCGTCGGTTAACTGGCAGCCGTTCGACTACCAGTTCCCCACCACCTGCTGGTATCAGGTCGCGCCGCCGCTCATGGACCGGATCGCCTTGCCCGTCGGCGAACCGCCCGTTTCCGGCGAATGGTGGATCAGTCTGGCCGCTTTTGCCCTGGGAGCAGACAATCAACCGCTGCGCCTGCCCGTCGTCCAGGCCGATGGCGCAGCGGATGACCAGATCGGATTAGGGCCTGTTTTGGTGTTCGGTGAGTAACGGCCGTTTTTGCTCCGCCCCGCTTGTGAATTGTTGGACAAAAGGGTATGCCTGGGGTATCATCCCCACGCTACCAGGAGTCCGTCTACTGGAGGTTGTGCCCGCCTTATCATCAGGGCAACCCGCGCGTTTTGCGGAAAACGGCCGTTACCATACAGCGGTACTCCCCACCATCAACAGGTGAGAACAGATAACAATCATTCACAATTCGCAATCATATCAGTTGAAAATTTTTGACAACAGACCGGAAGAGCAAAGAAATGCTTCGTGTCATTTCCCCCACTCTTCCACGAAAAAACCGCGTGTTTGAAGGAGGTTGGTGAATGGCAACCCTTGCCCCAGATTTCAAAAGCATAACTGATTCGCTTCTGGAGCAAATCAAAGAGTTTGATCGCAAAGTAGAAGCCCGCAGCGTTGGCAACGTCGTTTCCGTCGGTGATGGCGTCGCCTTTGTCAACGGCCTGGCCGACGTTAGAGCCAGTGAATTGGTCGAATTCAGCAACGGCGTCGCTGGCCTTGCCCTGAATCTGGAACCAGACCTCGTCGGCGTTGTCGTGATGGGCGACTACAGCACCATCGAAGTCGGCCAGGAAGTGCGGTCCACCGGCCGAATCGCTTCCGTCCCCGTCGGCGATGCCCTCATCGGCCGCGTCGTAGACGGCCTCGGCAACCCGATTGATGGCAAAGGCCCCATCAACACCAAAAAATTACGCCCGGTCGAGCGCGTTGCTCCCGGCGTGATTGAGCGCAAAGGCGTAGACACACCGGTCCAAACCGGCATCATGGCCATTGACTCCATGTTCCCCATCGGTCGCGGCCAGCGCGAATTGATCATCGGCGACCGCCAGACCGGTAAAACCGCCATCTGCCTGGACACCATCATCAACCAGAAAGGGTTGGACATGATCTGCATCTACGTGGCCATTGGCCAGCGCGTCGGACAGGTCGCCCAGGTAGTAGACATTCTGGAACGCTACGGCGCGATGGATTACACCGTCGTCGTCGTCGCCGGCGCTTCCGACCCCGCTCCCATGCAATACTTCGCGCCTTACGCTGGCTGCACCATCGGCGAAGAGTTCATGGACCAGGGTAAAGACGCCCTCGTGATCTACGACGACCTTTCCAAGCACGCCTGGGCCTATCGCCAGATGTCCCTCATTCTGCGCCGCCCGCCCGGCCGCGAAGCCTACCCTGGCGACATCTTCTCCCTGCACAGCCGCCTGCTAGAACGGGCCGTCCGCCTGCGCGATGAATGGGTCATCGTCGAAAAAGGGACCGAAGTCACCGCCGACACGATGGGCGTGGATGGCAAACGTTACTTCGGTAACCTGGTCGAGGAGCAAATTCCCCACGCCCTGCAAGAGCTGGGCGATCCTGGCCGGGAACGGCACGAGGTAAAGAAGGTCCCCGGAACCGGTGGCTCCCTGACCGCCCTACCAATTATTGAAACCCTGCTGGGCGACGTGTCAGCCTACATTCCCACGAACGTGATCTCCATCACCGACGGCCAGATTTTCCTGGAAACCGACCTGTTCAACGCCGGGCAACGGCCGGCCATCAACGCCGGTCTCTCCGTTTCCCGCGTCGGTAGCGCCGCGCAAAAGCGCGCGATGAGTAAAGTCGCAGGCGGTCTCAAATCTGATCTCTCCCAGTTCCGTGAATTGGCCGCCTTCGCTCAATTCGGGTCCGATCTGGACGCAGCCACCCAACGCCAGTTGAATCGCGGCGAGCGCCTGATGGAAATGTTGAAGCAGCCGCAATATAACCCGCTGCCGCTGGACCATCAGGTAATGCTGATTTACGCTGGCAGCCGGGGCTACCTGGACAACATTCCGGTAAACCAGATCGCCAGATGGAGCCAGGAGTTTGTCCGCTATATGGATACGGCGCACCCCAACATCGGCGGCCCTATCCGGGAAAGCGGCGTCTGGAACGACCAGGTTGAAAACGCCCTGAAATCGGCGATTGTGGACTTTAACGCCGGCTGGACGGCCGTTTAAGCTGTGTCAGGTTGTTCAAATGTTGGAGGGGCTGTTATCCAACGTTCCATGCCCCTCGGCAACAGTTGGCACGTGAACACCGGAGACACATATGGCTACTGAACGCGAACTAAACAAACGGATCAAAAGTATCAAAAACATCTCGCAGGTAACGAGCGCCCTGGCCGCCGTGTCCGCCTCTAAAGCAAGCCGGGCGCAACGCCAGGTCGAAGCAACGCGCGCTTACGCCAGCAAAGCTTTTGAGATCTTGAACAACTTGGCCTCCCAGCCAGACGTTGCCCACCCGCTGTTAACAGTGCGCAGCGAGATCAAGACCTCATTGCTCATCCTCATCACCGGCGACCGGGGCCTGGCCGGGGCGTACAACACCAGCATCGTCAGCCGCGCCGAAGCCTTTATCCGCGCCTTGCCCACCCCCTGCCAGGTGATCACCGTTGGCCGCAAAGGGCGCGATTTGATGATCCGGCGTGGCTACAACGTCGTCGCCGCCTTCGACGCTATCCCCGACTCGCCAACGACGCTCAACATCAGCCCCATCGCCAAAACAGTGACCGGCGACTACCTGGAGGGCAAAGTTGATCAAGTCTTCATCGCCTACACCGACTTCATCAACCTCGTCACCCGCCGGCCGACCGTGAAACAGCTGCTCCCTTTACGGCCGTTAGACTTTGACGGTATGGCGGTGGCGGAATACGTCAAAAAAGTGGACCTGAGTGGCGTATCCGAGCGGGTCTATCTCTATGAGCCAAAGCCAGCGCTGCTGCTCGACGTGATTGTGCCCCGGTTTACTCAGTTGCAAATCTATCAATCAGTGCTGGAAGCGCTGGCCAGTGAACACAGCGCCCGGATGGTGGCCATGAACAACGCCACCGACAACGCCGGTGAACTGATTGAAATCCTGACCCTGGACCGCAACAAAGCGCGCCAGGCCAGCATTACCAGCGAAATTCTCGATATTGTGGGTGGCGCGGAAGCGCTGAAAGGTTAATTGGAGGAACTTATGGCTACAGGTAAGATTTCCGCCATACGCGGTGTGGTTGTGGACGTAGATTTCCCCGAAGGGGATCTACCGGAAATTTATGAAGCATTGCACGTGGATGGGCCAGACGGCCGTTTAGTCCTGGAAGTACAGCAACAGTTAGGCAGCGGCTCCGTCCGCACGGTCGCTATGGGCAGCACCGATGGTCTGCCGCGCGGCGTAGATGCCGTCTCCACCGGCGAACCGATCAAAGTGCCGGTTGGCTCCGTCACCCTCGGCCGTATTTTCGACGTCGTTGGCAACGCCATTGACGGCGACGAAACCCCAGTCGCTGACGTCTATTACCCCATCCACCGCGAAGCCCCCGCCTTCCAGGATCAAAGCACCAAAGCGGAAACATTCGAGACAGGTATGAAGGTCATTGACCTCATCGCCCCCTTCATCAAAGGTGGTAAAACCGGCATCTACGGCGGCGCCGGCGTCGGCAAAACCGTCACCATCGCCGAACTCATCCGTTCCGTTGCCCGCGAGCATGAAGGCGTCTCCATCTTCGCCGGCGTGGGTGAGCGTACCCGCGAAGGGACCGACCTCTTCTACGAAATGCAGGAATACGGCGTGATGGATTCCGTCGCCATGGTCTTCGGCCAGATGAACGAAACCCCCGGCGTTCGCCTGCGGGTCGCCCTCACCGGCCTGGCGATGGCTGAATACTTCCGCGATGAAGGGCGCGACGTGCTGCTCTTCATTGACAACATCTTCCGCTACGTCCTCGCCGGTTCTGAGATGTCGGCGCTGCTCGGCCGTATGCCCAGCGCGGTGGGCTACCAACCTACCCTCGCCTCGGAGATGGGCGCACTGCAAGAGCGCATCACCTCCACCAAGACCGGCTCCATCACCTCCATGCAGGCCATCTACGTCCCGGCCGACGACTACTCCGACCCCGCCCCGGTGGCCACCTTCGCCCACCTGGACGCCAGCCTCACGCTGGATCGCGGCGTCTTCGCTAAAG
>CAYONK010000185.1:0-8081 GCA_964405285.1 uncultured Ardenticatenaceae bacterium | reverse complement strand
ACTTGTGTGGCATAGTGGGTAACTCTCCTTAATGTGGGTTTTGTGGGCTAAAGACCTGACAGGTTTTCAAAACCTGTCAGGTCTGAACGAATCTGAACGAAAACGGCGAACCGGCAGCAGGCCAACTGCCTGGCGTGTGCTGGTTCACCGTTCTGGGTCTCTATAGTTTGCCGCTTGCTGTTTGGTTAGCGGGTTGATGATGTTTGGTAAGGTTCGGGCTGATTGCAAGCGTTATTCGGCGGAAAGGATGTGCAGCTTGGCGCGGGGGATGGTCTCGAACGCGCCGCAGTGGAATTTGATGCTGAAGCCGTTTTGGAGAATGGGATGGTTTTCTGCCTGGGCTTTGGTCGTTTCAATGGCGTAGCTGATGAGGTCTAAAAAGCGGGCCTGATTGTTTTGTTGCAAGGTTTCGGTGCTGCCGCTTTCTTCGTAGGTGACGGCCAGCCAGTGGACGGCCGCTTCGGGGCGGATATTCTCGATAAGCGCGAACCTCTTTTGGTCATCCTGATGGATGATTTTGCCGGGCTGTTCGCCTTTGATAATCTCGCTGAATGGATCGTTCTCTTCATATTCTTCTAGCATTTCGTCAAGAGCCATCACCGCATCCTCCTTAAGCCTCAGGCATGGTGGGCCAGACCCTCTGAATGATTCTTGCGATCTGGCACATCCCTGTGAAATTTGTAACAGATGACATTGTAACATGAGGCTTACCAGATGGTCAACGACGGCCGCGAAGGCCCGAACGAAGGGGAAATGAAGGGGTATGAATCGCGCGGCCAGTGGCAGGCCCTATCTGCCTGTGCTATCATCCCGCTGGAAACCAATGATTTTCGCTGGAGAAATGATATGCCCTTGAAAGCAGCCATTGCCGAAGTGATCAACGGCCGTTGCCTCACCACCACCCTGGCCGAACAAGCGATGCACGCCATCATGAGCGGCGAGGCGACCCCCGCCCAAATCGGCGGCTACCTCACCGCCCTGAGAATGAAAGGTGAGAGCGTCGAAGAGATCACCGGCAGCGCTCGCGCCATGCGCGATCACGTCGTGCCTGTCCCCCTGGCGTTGGCCGCTGGGGAGATAGTGGTAGACACCTGCGGCACGGGCGGCGACGGCCGTCATACTTTCAACATCTCCACCACCGCCGCCTTCGTCGTCGCCGGGGCGGGGCTGAAGGTGGCCAAGCATGGCAACCGCGCCGCCAGCAGCAAATCCGGCTCCGCCGACGTGCTAATGGCCCTCGGCGGCAACCTGGACCTGACCCCGGCGCAGGTGGCCGAATGCGTCAGTGAGGTGGGCATCGGGTTCCTCTACGCCATCCACCACCATCCGGCCATGCGTCATGCCATTGGGCCGCGCCGCGAGTTGGGCCAGCGCACCATCTTCAACCTGCTCGGCCCGCTGACCAACCCGGCCGGGGCCACCCACCAACTCATCGGCGTCTACGACCCGGCGCTCACCGAGCCGTTGGCGGCCGTTTTAGGCCGATTGGGCAGCCGCGCCGCCTACGTCGTGCATGGGGCGGATGGGCTGGACGAGCTTTCGATCACCGGTCCCAATCGGGTCAGCGCCCTGCGCGACGGCGCAGTGACCACCATCACTCTCGACCCCGCTGACCTCGGCCTGCCCCGTGCCACCATTGACGACCTCATCGGCGGCACGCCAGAAGAAAACGGCCGGATCACCTACGACATCCTCAGCGGTCGAGAGACCGGGCCGCGACGCGACATTGTGCTGCTGAACGCCGCAGCCGCCCTGAGCCTGGAAAGCGGCGATTGGACCGCCGGTCTATCCGCCGCCCGCCACGCCATCGAAAGTGGCCGCGCCCTCGCTACCCTCAAAGCCTGGGCGATCAAAACCAACCAGTATCAGTAAAACGGAATTCAACGCAAAGTCGCAAAGAAGCAAAGGTGCAAAGCCCACCATCCAACCAACGACTACCCGACTACTCGACCAACGACTACCCGACTACTCGACCAACGACTACCCGACTACCTGACTACTCGACTAACAACTATGAGCGTAACCAACCTTGCCAAACGCCGAGGCACGATCCTCGATGAAATTATGACCCACCACCGGGAGCGGTTGCCCAAAGCGATGCGCGAAGTCTCCTTTGAGAACGTGCGCGCCTTTGCCGAGATGGCCCCACCCCCGGCCGATTTCGCCGCCGCCCTACGCCAGCCGGGCGTGTCTCTCATCGCCGAATGTAAAAAAGCGTCGCCGAGCAAGGGGCTGCTGGTTAAGAATTACGATCCGGCCAAACTGGCGAAAACTTACGCCCAGGCCGGGGCCAGCGCCATCTCCGTGCTGACCGACGCCCGCCATTTCCAGGGGTCTTTGGAGCATTTGCGCGATGTGCGGCAGGCGGTTGGTCCGCGCAAAATCCCGGTGCTGCGCAAGGATTTCATCTTCCATCCCTACCAGGTGTATGAGGCGCGGGCGGTTGGGGCGGATGCGGTGCTGTTGATAACGGCCGTTCTCGGCGACAGCGACCTGCGTGACCTGCTGCAACTCACCCACGATCTGGGCATGAACGCCCTGATCGAAGTCCATACCGAGGCGGAAGTGGAGCGGGCGCTCGCCCTCCAGCCGCGGATCATCGGCGTCAACAACCGGAACTTGCAGACCTTTGCGGTGGATTTGCAGACCACCGTCCGGCTGCGCCAGATCATCCCGGCTGAGGTTTTGGTGGTGGGGGAGAGTGGGATTCAAACGGCCGTTCACGTCCACACCCTGCGCCAGGCCAACGTAGATGCCATGCTCGTCGGCGAAAGTCTGGTCAAAAGCAAAGACATCGGCATGGCGGCGAAGAGCCTGATCGCCGCTGGAAGATGATCAATTGTCAATTGCCAATTGACAATTGACAATTGTCAACTTATGAACGAAGAAATCACCCAACTCAGCGCCGCTTTGGCCCGCCAGGGCTATCGCCTGACGGCGGCGCGCAAAGCTATTTTGCAGACATTGGTCAAGTGTGGCGGCCACGTCTCAGCCGATGATTTGGTGGCGCGGGTTCATGAGACCGCGCCAAACGTCGGCCGCATGACTGTATACCGCACGCTCGACGTGTTGTGCCAGCTGAACGTCATTCGCCCCGTCTACCAGGGGACCGGCGCGGCCCATTACGTGCTGCTCCACGACGGCCACCACCACCACCTGGTCTGTGGCGTCTGCCATCAAGTTATTGAATTTGCTGATTGCGTGTTGGAAGAAATAGAGGAAGTGGTGGCCGAGCGGTTCAATTTCACCGTACAAGGCCACCTGCTGGAATTTTACGGCGTCTGCGCCAACTGCCGGGAGTGAACAGTCAACGGTTAACCGTTAACCGTTGACTGTTCACTGTTGATTGTTATTAGTTTACAACCGGCAGCGTGTTTAGCGGGACGTTGGTGAAAAGGTAGTTGGCGTTTACCCAGCCGACGAGACCATTGGTGAGACGGACTTGCACCCAAGGGGGGTTAACGGCCGTTGCACTGCGCCCGATGAGTGTCAAGTGCGTGCCCTGGGTGATGGTTGCCATCACCGGGAAGCCAATGGATGGCCCGGAGCGCACGTTGAGCTGGCCGGTGGTGACAACGGCGTTGGTTGCCGGAGGCGGCGTGGCATCGCCAACGACAGGCAGGGAACCGACCGCCACGTTGAGGTTCAGCAGCGAGGCATTCACCCAGCCGATGGTCCCTCTGGCCGTCCGAATCTGCAACCAACTGGAGTCGGCGGTGCGCCCTAACACACTCACCTGCGCGCCCTGGTAGATCACTTCCAACGGGGCGAAGCCGACCCCCGGCCCGGAGCGCACGTTCAACGCCCCGGTATTGACAACGCCGGTTGCGGCGACTGGCCCTGGCGCGCCAACAATTGGCAAATTGGCGATGGGGCTGTTGGGGGTGAGGAAACGGCCGTTTACCCAGCCCTCCTGGCCGCTGAACAGGCGGACCTTCACCCAACTGCTATCGGCGTTGCGGCCCAACATCTGCACCACGTGACCGCTGTAGACCGCCCCGACGATGCTGAAACCAACCCCCGGACCGGAACGCACGTTGAGCGCGCCGGTGTTGACAACGGCCGTTGTCCCACTCACCGGTGGCGGCGTCGGCGCGCCGACGACAGGCAGGCTGCTCACCGGCACATTGACATTTAACGCGCCGAAATTAACCCAGCCGACCGTGCCGTCCACCATGCGCACGTTTGCCCAGGCGCTATCAGCGCTGCGGCCCAACAGGGGAAACGTATATCCCTGGTAGGCGATTGTGATAATCGAATAATTGTGGCCCGGCCCGCTGCGCACATTCACCGCGCCTGTGTTCACCACGCCGATGGCCGTTGTGGGGGCCGGAATACCACCCTGTCCGACGACCGGCAGGTTGTTGAAGGGCACGTCTAGCTGCATATAGTGGGCGTTCATCCAGCCGACCAGTCCGGTGAAGGTTCGCACCTGGACCCAGGTGTTGAACCCGCTGCGGCCTAGCACAGCGACAGCGTGACCCTGGTAAGAAGTGCCAATGACCTGGAACTCTGGCCCGGGGCCGGAACGCAGATTGAGCGCGCCGGTGGTGACCACGCCGGTCGCCGCGCGATCCTGGGCGACGACGTTAGCCGGGGCCAACGCGAGGAGGAAGACGCTCAGCAACGCTAAGACGCCGAGCAAAAACAAATGACGAAAATGGGTTTGGATACGCATCAGACACCCTCCTGGGTATGAAAAAAATGGGAGTCAACGACGTTACATAATCGCAATTACATAAGAGTATAATGCAGAATTGGTTCAGATTGCAAGTGGTTGATGGTGAAACAGGACGACGAGGGCAGGCAAGGTTGGTGACAACGGCCGTTTGGCCCCATTTTGGGAAAAACAGGAATTCAATGCCGCCCCTCTCCTGAACCGGTATAATTGCCCCAGCCAGAAGCAAAAATCGGACTGGTTTCAGCTCTGGGCCTGGCTATTTTCGACAGGAGATTTCGTGGGCGGGCGCATTGCCGCGAAAGGAGAAAGCGTATGGAAGAGATACGGACGGCGCGTATTTTGATCGGTAAACCGGGTTTAGACGGACACGACCGTGGCGCGAAAGTGGTAGCGCGGGCGCTGCGCGATGCCGGGATGGAGGTGATCTACACTGGCTTGCGGCAGACGCCAGAGATGATTGTGGAGGCGGCGCTGCAAGAGGACGTGGACGCGATTGGCCTGAGCATCCTCTCCGGGGCGCACCTGCCGCTGGTGGCGCGGTTGATGGACCTGCTGCGCGAAAATGAGATGAGCGACGTTCCGGTTTTCCTGGGCGGGATCATCCCGGCTGACGATCTGGCGCAGTTGGCGGGGATGGGGGTGCGCGGCGTTTTTGGCCCCGGTACGTCTACAGAGGAGATCGTCGCTTTTGTACGGGAGGCCGCCCAGGGTGGATGATTTGCTGGCCCAGGTTCGAGAGGGGCGGCCGCGAGCGGTTGCTCGTTTGATCACTCAGGTTGAGAATTCGGAGACGGCGGCGGAAACGGCCGTTACCTATCTCTATCCCCATACCGGCCGGGCCTACGTCATCGGCGTCACCGGGCCGCCAGGGGTGGGGAAAAGCACGTTGGTCAACGAATTGGCCAAGGGCTTTCGCCGCCTTGAGTTTCGCGTAGGCATTGTAGCAGTGGACCCAAGCAGCCCATTCACCGGCGGGGCGCTGCTGGGCGACCGGGTGCGGATGCGCGATCTGGCGGGCGACGCCGGTATTTTCATCCGCAGCATGGCTTCGCGGGGGAACCTGGGCGGGCTGGCTGAGGCAACGGCCGCAGCTATCAAGGTGCTGGATGCTGCCGGTTTCCCTATCATTCTCGTCGAGACGGTTGGCGCGGGGCAGGCGGAAGTAGACATCGCCAATGCCGCCCATACCACGCTGGTGATTGAAGCGCCGGGGATGGGGGATGAGATTCAGACCTTCAAAGCGGGGATTTTGGAGATTGCCGACATCCTGGTGGTGAATAAAGCGGATCGGCCTGGCGCAGACCGGACCATCAAATCGTTGGAGATGATGCTTCATTTGGGCGAGGGGGGGACGACGCGGCATCATGGCCGCGTTTTGCCCACAGAGGCGGCGGAGACGGGCGCGGCGAAGGGCTGGCAGGTTCCGGTGCAGCCGACGACGGCGACCAGTGGCGCGGGCATGGCGGAACTGTTGGCGGCAATTCAGCGCCATCGGCAGCATTTACAGGAATCTGGCGAGTGGCTGCTGCGGGAAAAAGCGCGCGGCCGTCGAGAGGTGGAGCATCTGCTTCAGGCGCGGTTGCTGCGGCGCATAAGGGGGATGGTTCCGCTAGAGTGGTTGGAGGGATTGATAACGGCCGTTGCCGCCAGACAAACAGACCCATATACGGCCGTTGCGACCATTGAGCAATTGTTGGCGGGGCGAGAAGAGCGAGAGAATTCATTATGAGCGGGATTAGTTATGGCGACATCAAATTGTTCGCCGGTTCCGGTTGCCCGGAATTGGCCCAACGCATTGCCGAGTACATCGGCATTCCTATCAGCCCCTGGGACATTGTAGATTTTCCCAACGAGAATATCCTGGTCCGGCTGCTTGGCAGCGTGCGCGGCAAGGATGTATACATCATTCAGAGTCACGCCCGGCCGGTGCATCGCAACATCATGGAGATGCTGATCGCCATTGATTGTTTGAAGCGGGATTCGGCCGGCCGGATCACCGTCGTTGCACCATATCTGGCCTATTCACAAAGCGATAAGAAGGTCGAACCGCGTGTGCCCATCACCGCCCGCCTACTGGCCGATATGATCGAAGTGGCCGGCGCGGATCGGTGGATGACGATTGATTTGCACGCCGGGCAGATCCAGGGCTTCTACAAAATTCCCGGCGATTCGTTGACCGCTTCCCACATTTTGATGAACTACATCCGGGCTAAAGAGCTAAATGGCGTGGTGGTGACGCCGGACCTGGGTTTCGCCAAATCGGGGCGTAATTATGCGATGGGCCTGGATCTGCCGCTCGCTTTTGTGGAAAAGCGGCGTATCGGCAACACGGGCGGCCGGGAGGCGTTGACGCTGATCGGTCAGGTGGCGGGCAAAGACGTGGTGATTGTGGACGATCTGGTGGATACGGCCGGTTCCATCCAGCAAGCGGTGACGGTTGTGAAGGAACATGGGGCGCAAGATGTCTACGTCGCTTTCACCCATGCCGTCCTCTCGGACCCAGCGACGGAGCGGTTGAGCAAGCTGCCGATCAAAGAGATCATCACCACCGATACGATCCCAATCCCGCCGGAAAAAATGTTGCCGAACATGACGGTTCTGACGGTGGCCCGGCTGCTGGGCGAGGTGATCCTGCGCTCGCACGAAGGGCGCAGCGTGGGGGAGCTGTTTAATGAGTAGATTCATATTGTAATTACTTGCGACTAACTGCCGGACTACGGCGCCGGCCGCACCATGAGCCGCAGCCAGGCCAAACGGACCATTCGCGGCGACGAACTGCGCGAGGAGCTAGAGGCGGGCGGTATCCACGTCCGCGCCGGCAGCCTGCCCGGTCTGGCGGAAGAGGCTCCATCGGCCTATAAAGATGTGGATCGGGTGATTGAGGTGGTGCATGGGGCGGGAATCGCCCGCAAGGTGGCCCGGCTTATGCCGGTGGCGGTGGTGAAGGGGTAGTGTAATGGTAACCCAACCCGTTCAGACCTGACAGGTTTTCTCATTCAATTGGTAGCACTGGAAGTAAAACCTGTCAGTCAGGTCTTTGGCGTGGTTGAAAGCTTATATGCAATGTAATGAGTTGTAATTTTAAGGTTTAAGATGTATAGAGCTATCGTATTTTTTGCGTTTCTCACAACTGCTTTTTTTGCTCCAGTGGTATTTACAAGCACATATTTTTTGCCTATTGGCAGCGATTTTGTCCATTTCAACTACCCTAATGACATTTTTGCTGCTCAATCTTTCCAAAACAGAGAAATTCCATTGTGGAACCCTTATGTTTCAGCGGGTCAACCATATGCAGCCGATCCCAATCTTGGCTTTTTATATCCGCTTCGCTTGCTACTGACTCTAACCCATTTTAATTATCAGACGATGATCTATCTGTTAATGCTTCATTATTTCTTGG
>CAYONK010000184.1:0-8154 GCA_964405285.1 uncultured Ardenticatenaceae bacterium | reverse complement strand
CCTGACAGGTTTCAGAAAACCTGTCAGGTCTGGTCTTGCTTATTAGACGAATCCGGCGACCAGCGCCGCTTCGCGCAGCGCTTCCGCTTTGTCCACATTTTCCCAGGGCAGGTCAATGTCGGTGCGGCCGAAGTGGCCGTAGGCGGCCGTTTGCCGGTAGATGGGGCGGCGCAGGTTCAGGTCGCGGATGATCGCGCCGGGGCGCAGATCGAAATGCGCTTCAATCAATTGGACCAATTGGTCGGCGGAGAGGTGGCTTGTGCCGAAGGTCTCCACGTTAACGCTGAGCGGTTTCGCCACGCCGATGGCGTAGGCCAACTGCACTTCACAGCGCTCCGCCAGTCCGGCGGCGACGATGTTTTTCGCCACCCATCGGGCGGCGTAGGCCGCGCTGCGGTCTACTTTGGTGCAATCTTTACCGCTGAACGCGCCGCCGCCGTGCCGCCCCATGCCGCCATAGGTGTCTACGATAATTTTGCGGCCGGTCAGTCCAGCGTCACCCATCGGCCCGCCGACGACAAAACGGCCGGTGGGGTTGACAAAGATACGCAACTCATCATCTACCAGCTCGGCCGGCAGGACGGGTTTGATGACGTGTTCGATGATGTTGCGGCGGATGGTGGATTCGCCGACTTCCGGGGCGTGTTGGGTGCTGATGAGGACGGTGTGGACGCGCTTTGGTTTGCCGTAGCTGTACTCAATCGTCACCTGGGCTTTGCCGTCGGGACGGACCCAGGGCAGGGTTCCGTTGCGGCGCACTTCGGTCAGGCGGCGGGTGAGGGCGTGGGCCAGGTGGATGGGCAGGGGCATGAGTTCGGCCGTTTCGTTGCAGGCGTAGCCGAACATCATGCCCTGGTCGCCGGCGCCGATGGCGTTGATTTCCGCTTCGCTGTCGCCGTTGCTGCGGTATTCGAGGGCGCGATCTACGCCCTGGGCGATGTCGGGGCTTTGGCTGGCGATGGCTGATTGGATGCCGCAGGTGTGGCCGTCGAAGCCTTTGCTGCTGTCGTCGAAGCCGATGTCTACGATGACCTGGCGCACGAGTTCGTCGAAGTTGACGAAGGCGGTGGTGGTGATTTCGCCGAGCAGGAGGACGAAACCGGTTTTAACGGCCGTTTCACACGCCACTCGCGCATTTGGGTCCTGGGCCATAATCGCGTCCAGCACCGCATCGCTGATCTGGTCGCACATCTTGTCCGGGTGCCCTTCCGTCACCGATTCGGACGTAAACAGCAGGCTGGGCGCTGTCATAAATGTTGTTGTCATCTCAATACCTCCAAAAATTGTTTGTTGCCGGTTGCCAGTTGCCGGTCGCCAGTTAACCATTGACCATTGACCATTAGCAATTGACCATTCAAATAAAAAAAGCCTCCTGACAGGTTCAAGAGGCTTGCTAAAGTTTCTTTTCGCTCACCTCTTATCTGCCAGCTTACGCTGTCGGAATTAGCACCTTCCCATTGCTGGGGGTTGCTGCAGTTTCAACGGGCCGATCCCTCCACTGCTCCTGATAAGAGTGTTAATGTTTTGTTTTCAACCGATGCTTGAGTATAGCCAATCCGGTGCGGATGTCAAACCTTTTCGCTTGCGCAAAGTATTGGAGATTGGAGATTGGGATTGAACCAGTCTCTAATCTCTAATCTCCAATCTCCATTCCGTAAGTTATTTTACTTTCGTTCCTTATTCCCACTTTTCCGGGGGTTCGGGCATGCCGAGGATGTGGTAGCCCGCGTCCACGTAGATCACTTCGCCGGTGACGCCGCTGCCCAGGTCGCTGCACAACCAGAGGGCGGTCCGACCAACTTCGTCCTGGTCTACGTTGCGGCGCAGGGGGGCGCGTTCTTCGACGTAGGTGAGCATTTTGCGGAAGCCGGAGATGCCGGCCGCCGCCAGCGTTTTAATCGGGCCGGCCGAGATGGCGTTGACGCGGATGCCCTGTGGACCCAAATCGGCGGCCAGGTAGCGGGTGGAGGCTTCCAGGGCCGCTTTGGCTACGCCCATGACGTTGTAGTGGGGGACGACTTTTTCCGCGCCATAATAGGTCATGCTGAGGATGCTGCCGCCGTTGGGCATGAGGGGCAGCGCTTCGCGGGCCAGGGCAACCAGGCTGTAGGCGCTGATGTCGAGGGCGATGCGGAAGCCTTCGCGGGAGGTGCTGACGAAGCGCCCTTCCAGGTCTTCTTTGAGGGCGTAGCCGATGGAGTGGACGAGAATGTCTATCTGGCCGAAGTGAGCGGCGGCTTTTTGGAAAACGGCCGTTATCGCCGCATCATCCGACACATCACACATCTCCACAAAGCTGACGCCGAGTTCATCGGCCAGGGGCTGCACCCGCTTCTCAAGCTGCGGGATGCCATAGCTGAAGCCGATCTCGGCCCCATGCTCGTGCAAAGTTTTGGCGATGCCCCAGGCGATGGACCGCTGGTTGGCGATGCCGAAGATAAGCGCTTTTTTGCCTTCAAGTAATCTCATGCAGGTTCTCCGATTGACGATTGACGATTGACGATTGACGATTGACGATTGACGATTTGACTCCCTGGACACCCATCCATTGTCGCGCAGCCAGAAGCGCCAGGGCATGGAGAGCTAGGGTTCCGGCGTTTTGCCCAGGCCGATGCGCGGGCCGGTGAGAATGGTTTGCGGCGCGGGCGGCGGCGCGTCTTCTAACCAGATAACCCCATTGGGGGCGCAAAGGTTCGCGCCATTTAGGGTCTGGTCTATGGCGAGAGCCTGGGCGAGTTTGGCCGGGCCGTTGGTGAGCTGCTGGTGGGAACGGCCGTTCCGCCTCTTTTGCATCTCGTCCAGCCCGTCCAGCGGCTCCAGGGCGCGGATGAGAACGGCCCCGGCCTGCCCCGGCTGCCCGGTGACAATGTTGAACAGCCAGTGCATCCCATAGGTGAAGTAAACGTAAGCGACACCGGCCGGGCCGAACATCACGGCCGTTCGCGGGGTGGGACGGCCGTTATTCGCCCGGTCGCCGTGGCAGGCCATATCTTGCCCACCCACATCGCCATACGCCTCTGTCTCGACGATGAAGCCGCTGAGGAAACGGCCGTTTGCCAGACGCCGCACCAACCGTTTACCCAACAAATCGGGGGCGACCTCTTGCGCCGGGCGAGCGAAAAAGGGCGCACCTAATCGAGCAACCACAATGAACCCTCGTCGGTCTCAGACGCTTGAGATACTGGCAACCAGACAGAAAACGTACTCCCAACACCTACTTCGCTTTCCACCGTAATGTGTCCATGATACCGCTTCACAATCTCATAGCAGATCGCCAACCCCAGGCCCGTGCCAGGTGAGCCACTCAGCTGAGCCTGTTCTCCTCGATAAAAGCGATCAAATAAATGGGCCAGATCCGCCGATGCAATTCCCATACCGTCATCAGTGATCTGCAAGCAGACCTGCGGCTGAGCGGTCGGCGGAGCAAGGGCGGCCTTTATCCAGACGTGACCACCGGGCGAAGTATAGGTCAGAGCATTCCCCAGCAAATTGGTCAAAAGTTGCCCGACATGCCGCCCCTCCACTCTCACCCAAAGCGGTTCAGAAGGGAGGTCCAGGTTCACCACAATCTGACGCACCTCCGCCCTGGCAGCGAAGACGTCAAGATATTCCAGAATACTCTGCTTCAGGTCAGTCACCGCGTCGGGGTTGGGCATCGGTTCGGTGTCCAGACGCGAAAGATCGAGCAAATCCTGGATTAGCTGAGTCAACCGATCCGTTTCGTGATGGAGTATTTTCAAATAACGCGCCCGATTCTCATCCCGGCCACGCTCCAAGAGTGTGACGTAAGTTTTGATATTCGTCAGCGGCGTGCGTAGTTCGTGGGAAACGTTGGTGACAAATTTTGTTTTCAGCCGGTCCACTTCTTTCAGCCGGGTAATGTCAGCCTGAATCGTGACATAATTGATGATTTCGCGCTGGGCGTTAAAGATGGGCGAAATAGTCAAAGACACGTCGTACAAAGAGCCATCTTTACGCCGGTTCACCAATTCCCCTGACCATTGCCGCCCTTTTGCCAACGTCTGCCACATCTCTTCATAGGTACTGCGCGGGGTCAGGCCGCTTTCCAATATGTGGCTGCTTTGGCCAGACAACTCCGCCTGAGAATAGCCGCTCTGCAATTCGGCGGCGCGATTGGCGTACAGGATGTTGTATTCGCTGTCGGTGAGCAAAATGCTTTCCCCGGCACTTTCCAGAATCGTGATGGTGCGATCTCTTTCCGATTGCAATTCGGCCGTTCTGGTCCTGACCTCTTCAGCCAGGTTATTGGATTGCTCGCGTAGCTGTCGGTAAAGCCTGGTGCGAGCAATGGCCAGGCCAACAAAACCGGCGAGCGTCGTCAGGAAGCGGATGTCTTCATCGGAAAAGGCATTTCGCTCGGCGCTTTCGGCCACCATCACGCCAATGACGGCGTTATCCACCTTGAGCGGGACGGCCACGGCAGAATGGAATCCTTCATTGTAGAGCCAGCATAACTCCTCCGGGTTTCCGTCCGGCACGACGATAGCCCGCCCGGCCTCCACGCTCTTTCCTACAATGCTTCGGCTGAGAGGAATAGGTTCGTGCAGCAGGTCTGGTGGAACACCATGATAAGATGGATGGGGCCAGGCCACGCCGGCAACCTCGTCTACCATGACAAAACCAAAACTCTCCGAATAGAGGCGAGAACCCAGGGTGCGAGTGGTTTGGCGCAGCAAGTCGTCAATCTCTACGGTCGCGGCTGTAGCCAGGGCCACCTCGTTCAGGATGGCTAATTCGTTGGCGTTTTGCAGCGCTTTTTCGTGGAGACGGGCATTTTCAATGGCGATGGCGGCCTGATTGGCAAAAGCGCCGACGGTGTAGGCGGTCTGTTGGTTAAAAGCATTCACCTGGCCGCTGTCCACGTTGAGGATGCCGATGACCTCACCCTTTACCCGCAACAGGGCGCCGACCCAGGAACGAATATATTCAACTGCCTCGCCGCGGATCCAACGCGGATCAGCATAGGTGTCTGGACTGACGGTGATGTAGTCATCGGGAGGAAATTTGTTGAGGCAGTGTTGGGCTATGGCGTGGATAAATCTCTTGACGCCAACTTCGTCGGGGAATCCTCGGCCGGCGACCATGTAGAGATGCTCTTTTGTTTCGTCGAGTAGTTGGATAGAGACGCTGTCGTAGGCGACGACCTGATCCAAGAGATCAAATATCTGCTCGTAGACCTGATCCAGGGTGAGTTGGGCCGTCAGCAGCGCGCCTACTTGTTGGAGTACGCGGGCCAGGCGAAGTTGCTGCCGCTCGAACTCCAGCAGGCGTTGCTGTTCGATGGCTGCGGCCATGAGGTTGGCAACGCTCTCGCAAAAGGTGATCTCGGCGGCGGAGAATTGGCGAGGCTCGGTGAAGACGTCAATGTGCAAAGCGCCGACCACCCGTCCCTGGAGAATAAGCGGCAGGTAGAGAAAGGAGCATAAACCGGATTGGATTGCGGCGTAGCTTCTTTCGTTGGGGAATTTTTCCAGGGTGACGGCGGCTTCGGCAAACGGCCGTTTCTCCTCTACCACCTTCCGCGCCGCCACCGTCTCCGCCAACACCACCCGATCCCCCACTCTTTCCAGCGGCAGTCGGTCGGTAGAAGTCTGAGTCAGCACGACCAACGCTTCGCCCGTTTCATCCAGCTTTGTCAGGGCAATGGACAAATCGCCGCCCAAATGGTTCCTCAGAGCCTGTACCGCCGGGGCAAAGGCCGCTTCCGGCTCAAACGATTGCGTCAGGTAATTACTGACCTGGTTGAGAATCTCTGCCTCGCGGCGACGTTCCGCTTCGGCCCGAAGCAAATAAGCGTTCTCGAAGGCAGCGCCAATCGTCTGCCCCACGTAAACTAGCGTCTCAACCTCGCCGGACGACCAGGCTCTTCGGTGCGTCAAGTCATCGAGGCCGAGAAAGCCCCACCAGCGCCCGCCGTAGGTAATCGGGATGATCACCAGGCTGCGCAGGCCCCGGGGGCGGAGAAATGCCTGCTCGCTTTCTGGGAAGGTATCTATGTCGCCGTAGATGGGTCGGCCGGATTGTAAGGTATCTGCCCACCGTTGGAAGCCCGCCGCCTGGTAGTCCAGATTTTGCAGGCCGGGGATGTTGCGCCGGATATTTTGCAGGAAAACAGACCAGGTGAAACGGTGGCTGGCGAGATAACGGCCGTCTGGAGAACGGCCGTTTTCATAAATGTAGACCCACTCCGCCTGGACTGCTCGCCCTAACTGCGCCAAAACGGCCGGTAACCGCTCCGACAAATTGCGCACATCAGACAAATACCTTCCGGTTAGCGCGATAGCGCGCAAAATCTCATACTGGCGATCCATTTCTTCTCTCATTTACCCAAACGCCCAAACGTTCACAGCTCACTTCAAGCCAATCATAAGCGAACCAACCCCAAATGCCAATGGGAAGTCAGGTTTTCCCCGTTATGAAATCGTCGAACATAGGGTAAAATCAGAGCATGTCAAACTCACGCAAATCCTCACCATTTCTCACCTTTTTGTTCTTGCTGCTTGTCGCCGCTGTCCTGGTTTTCCACCGTTACGGCGAGCGATGGCTGCGCGCTTTGCTGCTCTATCTTTCCACGGCGGGTTGGGCGCGATCTTTCGTCACCCAAATAAGCGTGGCTCGCAGCGTCGCCCTGCGTTTTGTCGCCGGTGAAAACATCGCCGAAGCCGTCGCCACAGCCAAAACCCTTAACGCCAAGGGAATGAGCGTGACCATGGATTTTCTCGGCGAAAGCGTCACCAACCCGGCCGAAGCCTCGGCCGCCCGCGACGAAATTCTCGCCTTGCTAGACGCCATAAACGCCAACCAGATCAATGCCAACGTCTCGGTGAAGCTCACCCAGCTTGGCCTGCGCATCAACGAGGAAATGGCCCTGGAAAATGTCCGAACGATCCTGGAAAAAGCGCGAGGGTACAACAACAAACTGCGCATTGACATGGAAGAAAGCGCCCTGACAGACGTCACACTCGGCATCTATCGCCGCCTGCGCGACGAGGCCGGGTTTGGCCACCGGGTGGGCATTGTCATCCAGGCATACCTCTACCGCAGCGCCCAAGATGTGGCTCACCTGGTAGAAGAGGGCGCCTGGGTGCGCCTTTGCAAAGGGGCCTATGCCGAACCATCCGACATCGCCTTCCCGCAAAAGGCGGATACAGACGCGAACTTCATCCAACTGACCCAGATGATGCTCAACGAAACGGCGCGGCAGAAAGGGGTTTATCTAGCCGTCGCCACCCACGATGAACGGATGATTCAGGCAACGTTGGATTATGCCAAAGCGGAACAGATCGATCCGCAGGCGTTTGAATTCCAAATGCTGCACGGCATACGGCGCGACCTGCAAGAGAAGCTGGTCGCCGCTGGCTACCGGGTGCGCATTTACGTGCCTTATGGCACTGCCTGGTACCCTTACTTCATGCGCCGCCTGGCCGAACGGCCGGCGAACCTGTGGTTTTTTGTCAGCAATTTCTTACGCAACTAGGATAGAACAATTCGATGCCCCATCTTAAAGAATCCAGCCAGATTAGCGGTGTGCTAATTGCCCAATTACGCTCCTTCGCCGACGAACGCGGCCGTTTTATGGAGACCTTCCGCAGCGAATGGTTTCCCCAACGAAGCTGGAACATCCTCCAGAGCAACCGTTCCGATTCTAAGGCCGGTGTGCTGCGCGGCCTCCACTTCCACCATCATCAGGTTGACTATTGGTACGTTGCCAGGGGGATGGTTCGGGTAGGGTTGGTGGATTTACGGCCGTTTTCCCCCACCCACCTGCAAACCCAAACCATCGAAATGGGCGAGCTAAACGAAATCGGCCTCTTCATCCCCATCGGCGTCGCCCACGGCTTCCTCGCCCTCACCGACGCCACCCTCACCTATGTGGTAGACAATTACTACGACGGCGGTAAAGACGAACATGGCGTCGCCTGGAACGATCCGGAGATCGCTCTGGACTGGGGCGTAACCGACCCCATTCTCTCCGACCGCGACGCCGCCAACCCCCTCTGGCGAGACATCCCTGCAGAAAACCGCCCACGTTAACCGTCAACAGTTAACAGTTCTCTGTTAGCTGTTAGCTGTTGGTTGTTCACTGTTATTATGAAACCCTCACTCTCCCGCTTCCGCCGCCCGGCCGCATCG
>CAYONK010000183.1:0-8155 GCA_964405285.1 uncultured Ardenticatenaceae bacterium | reverse complement strand
CGCCGGGCCTTCCCGGACCTGCTGGCGCAGTTTGAGAAGGCGCTGCTGGCGGTGAAGGGGGAGGTGGTCCGGGCGGCTGATTGGGAAACGGCCGTTGCCGAAACCCTTCGCCTGCTCGCTGACCTGGGGGCGGAACGGGTGGTGGTGGATGGGGGTGGGGAACGGCCGTTGACCGACATCCCCTGGTCCGCTCACAACCCGGCTATCCACTTTGCCTTCCCTGGCGCTGACGACTGGCGCGACCGCTGCGCCGCCGCCGACGTCGGCCTGAGCGGCGCGGTGGCCGCCCTGGCCGAGACAGGCACAATCATCGTGCAAAGCGGCCCCGACCAGAGCCGCTTAACGACACTGCTGCCGCCAGTTCACATCGCCCTGCTGCCCAGCGAGCGGCTGATGGCTGACCTGTTCGCCTGGACGCAGGCCCGCCAATCTGCCCCACCTGCCAACGTCACCCTGATCAGCGGGCCGAGCAAAACGGCCGACATTGAGCAAACCCTCTCCATCGGCGTGCATGGGCCGAAGCGCTTTGTGGTCGTGGTCGTGGGCGTATGAAGAAGCCGATGACCGGAGTTCCGCGCCAATCTTTACAAAGCATGTATCTCTGGTATAATTCTGGCTTCAAATTACATCTCACCGGAGTTAAGCCGCTGTAAGCAGCGGTTTTTCCCTATATTGGGGGTTATGAATGATCACAAAAAAACCTTATCTGGTTACCGAAGAAGGGCTGGTTAAGCTGCAAAACGAACTGGCCCATCTGACGACCGTCGGTCGTGAAGAGGTAGCGGAACGCTTGCAACGCGCTTTTGACGATGGCCCGGATGACGATTTTATTGATAACGCTGAACTCGAAGCGGCCCGCAACGCCCAATCTTTCCTCGAAGGGCGCATTCAAGAGATTGAAGAAATCCTGAAAAATTACCAGATCATCACCGATGATGGCCGCCCGCACGATTTTGTCCGCGTCGGCGATTGGGTGACGGTGAGCGAGGAAGGATATGACGAAGACGAGCGCTACCACCTGGTTGGCGCGGCGGAAGCAGACCCGACTGAAGGTCGGATTTCTAATGAAAGTCCCTTAGGCAAGGCGTTGCTCGGCGCTAAGGTTGGTGATGTTGTCCGGGTGAAGGCCCCCGGCGGCATCACTGAGTTCCGGGTTGTAAAAATCGAGTAGCTACCTTTGATGACGTTGATTGATTTTTAGCCCGTGCTGAGACACGGGCTTTTTTGTGGCGAATGAGACCTTTCAGGTCTGAATCACTTGGAGGCATGATGAGCTGGCAACCGACGCATTTGGAAGAACAACGCCTGGCAAAATTAGAGAGGTTGGTGGCGGAAGGGATTGAGCCATATCCCTTGCGTATTGAGCGGACGCATACGACAGTCGAGGCCCTGGCCGCTTTTGCCGCAGCGGACGAAGAGGACGCAGTGACAGTGACGGTCTGCGGTCGGCTGGTGAGCTTGCGCGACATGGGTAAGACAGTGTTTGGGCATGTGCTGGATGGCAACGGCCGTTTACAACTCTTCATCCGCCGCGAAGAAATTGGCGAAGAAAGCCACGCCATCTTCCGCAAACTCATAGACTTGGGCGACTTCGTCCAGGCCAGCGGCGTCCTCTTCCGCACCCGCGCCGGGGAAGTCAGCCTGCGCGTGACCGAGTGGAAGCTGCTCAGCAAAGCCATCAGTCCCCTGCCGGTGGTCAAAGAGCAAGAGGTAGATGGGCAGGTTGTCCGCTACAGCGCCTTTGCCGACGTTGAGGAGCGCTACCGCCAACGTTACGCCGACCTGGCCGTCAACCCCGAAGTGCGTGACCTCTTCCGGGCGCGGGCCAAAACCATCAGCGCTATGCGCCGCTTCCTCGATGACCATGACTTTCTAGAGGTTGAGACGCCCATCCTCCAGCCGCTTTACGGCGGCGCAGCCGCCCGCCCCTTCACCACCTTCCACAATCAGCTCAAACAAGAGCTGTACCTGCGCATCTCTTTTGAGCTATACCTGAAACGGCTGCTGGTCGGCGGCTACGAGCGGGTGTATGAAATCGGCCGCGACTTCCGCAACGAAGGCGTCAGCTTCAAACACAATCCCGAATTCACCCAGATGGAATTCTACGCCGCCTATTGGGACTACCATGACGTGATGGATTTCACCGAGCAGATGGTGGCCTACATCGCCAATCAGGTGGTTGGCGAGACGACCATCACCTACCAGGGGCGGGAAATCAACCTGGCCCCGCCCTGGCAGCGCATCTCCATGCGCGACGCCATTCTGGAATTCACCGGCATTGATTACAAGGATTACCCGGACGCCGTTTCATTGGCGGGGGCGATTCAGGCGTTTGGCAAGGCGCGGGGCGTCGCCACGCAAACGCCGCCGGGAGCCAGTTGGGGCAAATTGATTGATGGCTTACTGGGTGATTTTGTCGAACCGAATTTGATCCAGCCAACCTTTATCACCCAATACCCGCGTGACATTTCGCCGCTGGCTAAGGGCATCCCTGGCGACCCGATGCACGTAGAACGCTTTGAGTATTTCATCGCCGGGATGGAGATGGGCAACGCCTTTACCGAACTGAACGACCCGCTAGAGCAGCAGCGCCGCTTTGAGGATCTGCAAGAGATGTACGCCAAAGAGGATGAGGAGTTGAATCCGATTGATGAGGATTATTTGCGGGCGATGCGCTATGGGATGCCGCCGAATGGCGGCTTCGGCACGGGGGTGGATCGGCTGACGATGCTGCTGACGGATCAGTCTACCATTCGTGAAGTGTTGCTGTTCCCCCATCTGAGAGAGAGGGAGTGATTGGGAGGCTGGAGAGTAGGGATTACTAAAATTCTCAATCCCTACTCTCCAGTCTCTACTTCTCGATTGCTTTTCCAGCCAGACCAGAGCAGCATACCGCTGGCGACGATGACAGGGCCGAGGGCGGCCCAGGCGGCGAATTCGCGGGTCCATCGCCCTTGCCAGGCGGTGGGCCAGAGGGTGGTCAGGGGGATGAGGCTGAGGATGAGCAGGGTGGCAACGGCCGTTAATGCCCAAAACCCCCTGATAAATTTCCGCCCCCACATGGCCTGAGCCGCTGCCGCCAGACCCAACGTGATAAAGCCCAACAAGAGCCAGTGTAAATAGGAGACGCGCAGCAGCGCCCGGTCGGTCCAAAGAGCGATGACCGGCGCCGTGATCGCCAGCGTCGCCGTCGCTTTCAGCCCCAGAAAAAAGAGCGCCGGCCGCCACCGTCTTTCGGTTGCTCCCCAGAGCGCGACCAGATGGCCCAGCAGCCCAATCCCCACCATCAGCCCGCCCAGGCTGCCGATCAGGCGGGCGGGCGCGGGCAGCAAAGTGACCGGCATGCCCAGCAAGAAAATGACCGGCAGACCCATGATCAGCAAAGTCTCGCTGGGGGCGGCCCACCGGTGGCCGATGGCGGACGGATTGGCGGCGTAGGCCAGCCCCAACAGCCCTAAAACGAACCAGCCTTCGGCAAACAGGTCGAGGAAGATGCGGGCCAGGGCGGCCGCCAGGATTGGGTTGCTCAGATTGAGGGCGGCAGCTACCGCCACCCCCCACGCGCCTGACGAGGCCAGCACCATGAAAATCAGCGCCGCATCCCAGAGGCGGAGCGGCTTTACCCGCGCTGCGCCCTTCGTCGCCTGCCAGTACGTCAGGCCAAAGGCGTACCAGGCCAGCATGTTGGCGCTGGCCGCGATGGTGGAGAGGGGCAGCCGGGCGCTCCCGATTTCTGCCAGGCGGTAGCCGTAGAGGAGGAAGGGCACGTAGGCGGCCAGAGCCAGCAGTAAGGTGTTGAAGATGATGGCGCGGAAGCGGCGCTGGAGGGAACGGGAAAACGGCCGTTCCGTCAACGTCGGCAGCCAGGCAACCATCATACCCATCAGGGCGGGTGTGACCCAGCCAAAGTACATCAGGTGCGAGTGGGCGTGGCGCACATTGGTGTATTGCAGCCCCCAGGGAAAACCGCTGAGCAAGCCAAACCGGAGTAGCGCGCCGGTGGCCGCTGCCAGGATGAACAAAGAGAGCGCGCCGAGCCAGGTCCAGCGCCAGGAAGAAGGAGCCATTGAATTGTGAATTATGAATTGTGAATATTGAATTGTGAACCGGCCACTTGCCACCGGCCACTCGCTTTACTTTAGCATGAGCAGGAGCATGGTAACGGCCGTTTCCGCCACGATGCTGTGGGGGGTGTTGGGGGTCATGTGGACCCAGGTACCGGCCTGGGCGGCTTGCTCGTGGTCGCCGACGGTGAGTGTGGCCTGCCCGCTGAGGAAGTGGAGGATGGCTGTTTTGCTGGCCGTGTGTTCCGATAGCTCCTGACCGGGGGCAAACTCGAAGAGGATGAGATTGAGGTCGGTCGTTTTCAGCAGGGTGCGGCTGAGGATGCTGTCTTTGGGGAGGGAAACGGCCGTTTCCGCCGTCAGATCAAGAATCGTAAATGCGTCACTCATAAGAATTACCCACGCGGATAAACGCGGATCGGGTTGGATCCGCGTTTATCCGCGTTCATCTGTGTCCTAATTATTCGCCGCTACGCTGCCCAGTTCCGCCAGTACACGGTTGGCAGAGAGTTCCGCCTGACGAGCGAAATCAATGGACATTGCCAACACCCGCGCCGATTCTTGCGGGCTATGGAAGCCGGTGCTGTTCTCCGAAGAGATAAAGTCCCAACGTAGCGAAGCGCGGCGATGCAGATAACGCGCCTCTTCCAACTGCTCATCCGTCGCGCCGGCTTCCTGCGCCGCCACAATGGCGTCCATCGCGTCCAGAATAGCGTCTTCGCTCAGGCGCAGCAGTTCGGCTGTGCGGTTCTGGATGGTGAGGATGCGCTCTTCGAGCAGAGCCTCATCTTGCTTGTGGCAGGTCTGGCACGACTCGTTGATGCTTAACAGCGGGCTGCGCAGGTGGTGGTCGGAGATTTTCACCGCGCCTTCGCGGATGTAGGGCATGTGGCAGTCGGCGCAGGAGACGCCAGCCTGGGCGTGCAAACCAGTCGTCCACAGCTCAAACTCCGGGTGTTGGATTTTGATCATCGGCGCGTTGGTTTCGGCGTGGGTCCAATCTTTGAAGCCGTACTCGTCGTAATGGGCTTCGATGTCGTCGGCCGTGTAGCCCTGGCTCCAGGGGAAGGTGAGGATTTTGCTGTCCCCGGCGAAGTAGTATTCGACGTGGCATTGGGCGCAGACATAGGTGCGCATTTCCTGACGGCTGGCCTGGGTCCAATCAATCCCTTGCGCTTCCAGGGCGTTAACCAGCGCCGGGCGGGTGATCCGTAGGTCCAACGTCACCGGGTCGTGGCAGTCGGCGCAGGAGGATCCGACGTGCAGTTTGTCCCTCAAATCGTTGAAGGGGGTGCTGTTGAAAGTTTCCCACCCCATTTCCTCAATGAGTTGCGGCGCTTCGGCGGCGTGGCAGTTGATACAGGCGCCAGGTTGATTGACCACCTGCACACGTTGGGTATTTAGCTGGTCAATGGTGGTGTAGTAATGACCGCGCTCTTCGTTGTGGTCTTTGCTGAAGGCGTAACCGGCCCAGAGGCGGATCATCGCCGGGTATTTTTCTAGCTTGCTGTAAGGGATGGAGCCGCCATAAGGTGTGCCAACGGTGTCGTCGGCGGTACGCAGGTAGCCATCATATTGGCGGGGGAAGTTTTGTCCCCAGACGGCCGGGTCCAACTCATTTGGGTCTATGTTAACGACGCGGAGGGGGAATTCGGCTGTTTCCGCTTTGCGTTGTGAGATGTTGGTCAGCAGTGCGGCCAATCCAACGATGACGACGAGACCCAATATGATGGCTCCGCCAATCAAGATTGGTATATTGCGGTTTTTGGATTCAGATGGGTTTGTATTGCTCATGTTCTCTCCTCATGAAGAATGAATGATGATTTGGTGGCTGGTGTTCCGTGTTCCGTATGACGGCTTACGGCTTACGGATCAACGTCCGTGCCCAACCCCGGCGTGGCAGCGTAGGCAGTCGGTGGGTTCGTCGCTGCCTTCGTGGCTAATGGCTACAACCATGTCGCTGTGGCAGTAAAGGCAGTTCTCTTGGGCCACTTCCCGATTGAGGCTGGTGATGCGGATCGGTTCGGGAAAATTGCCGGTAGTGAAAGCGACGCTGTGGTTCCAGCCGTTGATTCCCTTGATGATGTATTTTTCCGGGAAGGTATGGGGACTATGGCAGTCGTTGCAGGCGGCGACGGCTTTGTGGCTGCTATGATTCCAGCCATCAAAGACCTCGCGCATCACGTGGCAGTTGACGCAGGCTTCGGGATTGTCGGAAAAGTAAGAGGCGCCTTCGGCATAGACAAACGTGAAACTGCCTAGACCGATGATGCCGCCAATGATGCCGGCTAAGAGCAACCAGGACCAAAATGGGGCCTGGCTGAATAGCTTTCGCCAGCGGGTGGGGGGAGGAGCTGTGGTATTTGCTTGTTCTGTTTCGCCCATAGGTTGTATCCTTTTGAACTTCCAGTTGGAACCTGAGGGTTTGGCATGGCACAACCCTCAAGTTCTTATTGTATCGGGTTGTAGAGGGGTGTCTTTGCGCCAGCGCAATTAAAGAGAAGGATAGGTGTTGATAAGGTATATCCTAACCTATTTTGCGTGGGGGGGTCAAGATTGTTGACCGATGAGGTTCTTACAAGCCGTCCGGTTTGCGTTCGGTTAGATCGTCGGCGATGGCGATGAGGTGGTCCAGGTTGTGGATGTGGAGCTGTTCACGGCCGGTTTGTAACAAGCCTCGCTGCTCCCAATTGCTGCAAATCCGGCTGACGGTGTAGAGGGTTGTGCCGGTCATCTCCGCCAGGTCTTGGCGGGTGAGGGCGAGGAGGGGATAAGGTTGTTGTGGCACGTAGCCGTTGCGTTGGTGGACGAGGCGGATGAGGGCGCGGGCGACGCGCTGCTCGACGCGCTCGGTGGCGAGTTCGCGGTAGCGGTTTTGCAGTTCCAGGAAACGTTGGGCGACCATATCCAGCCCGTTGATGGCCAGGCGGGGGAATTGTTCCATGAGGGAAACGGCCGTTTCCCTATCCCACGCCCAGGCCACACTGTCCGTTATCGCCTCAGCTGAGAGCGGGTAGGCCGCGTTGCTTAAAACGACGATGACCGCCATCACGTCACCTGGGCCGAACAAGTGGATGATGACCTGCTTCCCATCCGGGTTGATCTGGCTCAGGCGCACCTGCCCCTGGCGGATCAGGTAAAAGGTGACGGCCGGTTCTCCCTGATGGAAGAAGAAGCCGCGCCGTTCGACTTCGCGGACGTAGGCGTGCTGCAAAATGACGCTTAATTGAGAGTCGGCTAACCCCTCGAACAGTTTGGATTTAGCCAACAGGCGGAATTCTGATTCGTAAGCAGATGCCATCATAGGGGGAATGTTAGCACGTCCTGGCCGGTTCTAAAAGAAAGATGTGGCTCCGATTTGCCTGGGTGCGCAGCGGGTTAGCGGACGAGCAAGACTGGGCAGACCAGCTTTTCCATGAACTGGTTGAGGGCGCTGGCGGAAAAGTGATCGTAGGCGTCGCTGAGGATGAGCAGGCTGCTGCCACTGTCCCGGACTAACTCGGCCAGTTCGCCGGGGTGGAAGCGATGGAGACGGCGATAGGCGGCCTCGACCCCTCGCGCTTCTGTCTGGAGGGTGATTTGCTCGATCATCTGCTGTATATCTTGGTCGTTGGGGGTGTAGATGAGGATGGATAGACGGCCGTTTTGCGGAACCAGGCGCAATGCCAACGAGAGGGCGCGTTCCCCGGCCGGCGAGCCATCGTATATAAGCAGGGGCGGCCCGCTCAGATCGGCGCGGGGGTGCATGAGTAAGACGGAGCGTTTGGTTTGGGTAACGGCCGTTTGCGCTGTTGAGCCGAGGCGCGGGGTCCGTATCAGCGAGTAGCTGACTCGCCCTAACACCAGGAGGTCGCTGTCCAGGGCTGCTTGCAGCAAAGCGGTGTCTACGACGCCGCGCACCACGCTGAAGGAGTAGGCCACCTGATGGCTGCTGGCCAACTCTTCCAGATAACGGCGCGCCTGAGCCGCCTGACCCTGGGGATGTACGTCGTCGGAGCACTCCTGGCGCTGGTGATTGCCCTCGGCGCGACCTACGCCGACGGCACCCCGAAGGAGTGCGGCTTCTCCTACTGGCAGACGCCGAAGATGCC
>CAYONK010000182.1:4211-8158 GCA_964405285.1 uncultured Ardenticatenaceae bacterium | reverse complement strand
AGTCTTACGCCGATTTTGCCTTCACGGAAAGCCCCTATTCGGCCAGCAAAATCTCCGGCGAGGCGCTGATCTACTCCTACGCCCAATGTTACAAGCTGCCCTATCTGGTCTTTCGCTTTAGTAACGTCTACGGCCGTTACGATAACGACATCGAGCGTATGTTGCGCGTCATCCCCTACTTCATCCGGGAGATTGGGGCGGGTCGGCCGATCACCATCTTTGGCGAGGATAAGGTGCTGGATTTTACCTACGTGGACGACTGCGTGAGTGGCGTTTACCAGGGCATCGAGCGATTGGTGGGCGGGCAGATCGCCAATCACACCATCAATCTGGCTTATGGGCAGGGGAACAGCCTGGTGACGATGGCTCAGTTTATCGGCGAGGAGTTGGGCAAAAGCCCGCAAATGACCATCGCGCCGTCGCAGGTAGGGGAAGTGACCCATTATGTGGCGAACGTGGGCAAGGCGCGGGCGCTGCTGGACTATCATCCGCAAACGCCGCTGCGCGAGGGGATTCGGAAGGCGGTGGCCTGGTCGTTGGCGTGGTGGGGGCGGTAGTCCGTAGGCCGTAGGCCGTGAAAAGAGGTCAGCTGAGGGTAACGGCCGTTGCCGCCAATTTCGCCGCTTCTGCCAGGGCGGGGGTATCTTGCCCTTTGGCGTTTACCCAACGGATGGCATAGTTTTTGCTGATCTGGTCGAGCGCCTGCCAGAGGTCGGCGTTGGCGACCGGCTGACCATCTTTCTTTTGCCAGTTTCGTCGCCGCCAGCCATGAATCCATTGGGTAGCTCCCTGGAAGAGATAATCTGAGGTGGTGAAGATTTGCACGCTGCTGCCGGGTGGGAGGAGAAGGAGGCCCTCGATAACGGCCGTTATCTCCATCCGGTTATTCGTCGTGGCCTGGTCCGCGCCGCTGGTCTGCTCCGTCTCCCCCTGATGCTCCAGCACGGCCCCCCAGCCGCCCGGCCCCGGATTGCCCTTGCACGAGGCCCGGACGTAGAGCCGGGGCACATCGTCTGACAGTTGCGCCGCCGGGGTAATGTCCAATCGTGCCTGCCGCGCCAATTGGTCCACCCGCTCATTCCCCGCATCTCCGGCGTGCCCTTTCACCCAATGCCAGGCGATCTCGTGCCGCTTCACCAGCGGCCAGAGTGTCTGCCACAGATCGGCATTTTGTACGGGGCGGCCGCCTTTGAGCTGCCAGTTGTTGGCCGCCCATTTCTCAATCCATTCGGTGATCCCCTGGCGCAGGTATTCGGAGTCGGTGTGGAATTCGATGGTAGACGGCCGTTTGATCGCTTGCAGCGCCGCGATGGCCGCCTGCAACTCCATCCGGTTGTTGGTCGTCTCCGGGTCGTTGCCCGTCAGGACTTTCTCGTGTTCGCCGTATTGCAGCAGGGCGGCCCAACCGCCAATGCCGGGGTTCGGATCCGCGCCGCCGTCGGTATAGATGGTGATGTGCATGGTTGGTGGTTGGTGGCTGGTAGCTGGTGGCTGATGACCAGCTACCAGCTACCAACAGACCGGCAACTACTTGCCAACGGCCGTTAACATCTCCGGCACGTTGGTGAATTTAACGCGCGGGCGGCTCTGGGCCGCACCCCGCTCCAACTCGATGGCGTCCAGCTTCTCCCAATCTTCATAAGAGAAGAATTGGGGTTGCCTGACCGCGACAAACGCGGCGACCGCCGCCGCGTCTGGCTGTTCCGGCTGCAACAAGCACCCGGCGGCCACGTCTTCCAGCATGTGCTGCACCGTCTCCAGCGCGTCTGGCTTGTTGGTGCCGATCACCCCGGAGGGGCCGCGTTTGATCCAGCCGCCGGTATACATGCCGGGCAGCGGTTCCCGCGTTTCCGCATCCAACACCCGCCCCTCGCTGTTGAGAATGACGCCCCAACTATCGTAGAAGGGCACTTCCGGGATGGGCACGCCGCGATAGCCAATCGAGCGGAAGACCAGCCCCACCGGGATTTCCTCAAATTCGTCGGTAGCCTGCGGGCGCAGCGAGCCGGAGGCGGTTTTCTGCAATTTGTTTTTCACCAGGCGCATTTTGACGATCTGCCCCGTTTCATCGCCAATGAGTTCTACCGGGGAAACCAGGAAGCGGAGGGTGAGGCGGCGCGATTTGCCGGTAAACGGCCGTCCGGCATAGGACTGAATCACTTCCACTTTCTTCAAAGTCGCCCGGTCCGAGCTGTCGGCCAGCGCTTCCTGGCTCAACGGGTCCAATTCCGCCTCTTCCGGCACGACGTAAATGTCGGCGTCGGCCATCTCGCCCAACTCTTTGATCTCTGGTGTGGTGAAGGCGGCCTGGGCCGGGCCGCGCCGGCCGAGGATGTAGACGTTTTTCACCTGGCTCTGGCGCAATTTATCCAGCGCCACGTCGGAGATGTCGGTGGCTATCAGCTCTTCAGGCGTGCGGCAAAGAATGCGGGCGACGTCCATCGCCACGTTGCCGATGCCTACCACCGCCACGTTCTCCTGGGTCAGGTCTACGTCGTAGTCCACGTAGTCGGGGTGGCCGTTGTACCAGGCTACGAATTCCGTGGCGGGCAGGCTGCCGCGTAGATGCTCGCCGGGGATGCCCAGTTGGCGGTCGGTTTCCGCCCCGGTGGTGTAGACGATCTGGTGATAAAAGCGACGCAGATCGGGGACGGTGATGTCCCGGCCGATGTGGACGTTGCCAAAGAAACGAAAACCGGGTTTGTGGGCGATGCGGTCGTAAACGGCCGTTACCGACTTAATCTTCTGGTGGTCCGGGGCAACCCCATATCGCACCAGCCCAAATGGGACTGGCAGCCGCTCAAACATATCCACTTCTACCACGTAATCCGTCTGCTTAAACAGATGCTCCGCCGTGTAGAAGCCGGTTGGCCCGGCTCCAATAATGGCAACTCGCAAAGGATTCGACTGTGTGCCAATGTCAGACATGAAAGGCTCCTTCTAAAGCTAACAAATGGGTCAATAATGGGAATTTTCACTAGCCGATCAATTCTGATCCGCCATAATTTGTGTCTCTAGAGTATCAATCTCTCCTCGATACTGATCGCGCTGCGCTTTCACGATGTCGCCAATCGAAATAATACCCACCAGCGCCTCATCCTGCACAATGGGGATATGGCGAAAACGGCGTTCTGTCATGGTGTGCGCCAGCGAGTGAATATCATCTTGTGGTGAACCGGTGATGAGATCATGAGTCATCAGGTCGGCTACCAGCCGTTGGGCCACCAATTCATCTGTCGTCAGCCCGCGAATGACATCTCGCTCCGTCAGGATGCCGATGGGCGCGCCGGACCCGTCTACAACCACCAACGCGCCAACGTTGCGCTGGACCATCGCCTCCACCGCCTGAAGAATTTTCTTGTCCGGCGTGGTGGTGAATACCTGCATCCCTTTTCTTGCCAGAATTGTTTGTACTTTCATGCTCTCTCTCCATTTTACCCTAAAAAACAGGGGCGCGTTATCGCGCCCCACCGATCATACATTCAGATTGCATCCCGCCATCCCGTTAACGGAATGCGGAACACGGAACACGAACAACGTTGACGGCTCACACAGCCCTAATTCCCCATCACCTGGTGCAGTGTCTCGCAGGCGGGGCAACTGCCGTCGGGTCGGATGATGGCATACCCTGCTTGCGGATCGCCATTTATATCATATTGGGTGAAATCTACGTTGTAAACAATAAGCAGGCGCACGTTGCCGCTGTTACGCGACAGTGTGACAGCCTCGGCCAACCACTGAGCCTGATTGGCTACTGTGGTGTTGGCCGCCCAGGAGAAATTGGGCGGCAGGCCGGGAAAACCTTCGGACGACAGATAACCCAATTCGGTGAAACAGACCGGGCGCGACCCCAGGAAGGTGTTGTAATACAGGTTGAGCGTGGGCAGGAAATACCAACTGTAATGGGTTCCGCCCGGATGGCCGACGGTGACTGTGGGCGACGTGGC
>CAYONK010000182.1:0-4201 GCA_964405285.1 uncultured Ardenticatenaceae bacterium | reverse complement strand
AATTGGTTGCGCCGGCTTGCCGCATCCCGGCAATGTAGCGATTGTCTGCCCAGGCGTTGAACCCGTTGTCGAAGCCGGTGGGCGCGGGCGCGCCGGAGATCACCATGACGTTGGGATTGGCGCTTTTGATGGCGTTGTAGGCGGGGGCGAGCATGTTGTTGACGTAGGAGACTGGGCTGATTTGCCCGGCCGGCCACTCAAAATCAATGTTTTGCTCATTCCACACTTCAATGGCGTCTGGCCCTAAAGCCGCCAATCCGCCCACGAAAGCGGCAAAGCTGTTGAAGTCAATGCTGTTGGCAGGGGGATACGTGGTCGCCCCGCTGACGGTGATGAGGACTTTGAGGCCCTGACTGTGCGCGGCGTTGATGGCCGAAGCTAAAACCTCTGGCGCATCTCCGGCGGTCCACTTATATTGGAATTTCGCCCAGGTCATTCCGGCGTGGTCCATGAGATCAGGATAGGCCAGATTTAAGGTTTGACCGCCCAGGGCGAAGCTGGGGGTGGGTTGGGTAGTGGGTGGTGGCGTGGGCGTAGGGCCTGGTGTTGTTGTTGGCGGTGGCGTCGCGCCGCCGACTGGGATGATGAGAACCTGGCCGACGTAAATCAGGTTCGGGTTGGGGATGTTGTTGGCCTGGGCAATCGCTGTGACGGTTGTGCCAAAACGGCGGGCGATGGCGCTGAGGGTGTCTCCGCGTTGTACGACGTAGGTGATGTAGCCGGGTGATGGTGTTGGGGAGGGCGGCGTTACGGTGGGCGGTGGAACGGTTGGCGACGGCGTGACTGTGCCGACAGGGATTTCTAGCAGTTGTCCGACGAAGATGAGGTTGGGGTTGGGGATGTTGTTGGCCTGGACAATCGCATTTACTGTTGTACCGAAACGGCGGGAGATGCCCCAGAGGGTATCGCCTCGTTGCACTTGATAGGTAAAGGCGGAAACGGCCGTTACCGTTAGGAACACCACAATCATAGCGATCACAGTGGCCAGCAGACGCGACTTCTTCATCACAATCCTCCTGAAAAGACTACAAGAACGTTCGGGTTACGGTCGTCGTTGCCCCGGCTGCCTGGCCCTCTGATCATTAGCAGCTCGCACTAAACGGGGTAGAGTAGGGGCAAGTCCACTTACATTATAAGCAATCTTAACATAAACACAAGCCTTCTTGCTGCTGCGCGTGACCGCAGGGCTGATTTCCGAAGAGCCGCCAGCGGTTCCAAGAATCTTGACGCTCTATAACGCATATGGTAGACTGCTTTATGTTTACCAAATCAACAGCGCATAATTTATCTATGCAACCCGTCCACACACATAAAAAAGCAAAGTTAGGAGGATCCCCGTGAACCGGAAATATAACGCCACTCTCTGGTTGGCGCTGTTCAGCGCCTTACTGCTCCTAAGCCTGGCGGCTTGCGTACGCCCTACGCCGCAGCCAGACGCTGTACCGGTGGAGCAACCTCAAGACACGACAGAAACACCGACCGATTTACAACCGCCGCTCCCACCGCCGATGGAACCGCCTTCTGATCCGTATCCCGGTTTGGAAAGCGGCGATGGAACCGGTGAACCATCGCCCACCGACAACGGGGAGGTGGTTGATGTTGAACAGCCAGCAACTGAACAACCGGCCGTTACCCCCACTTCGCACACCGTGCAGGCAGGGGAAACCCTGGCCGGTATCGCCAGCCAGTATAACCTGACGGCCGACGAGCTAGCGACGGCCAACAATCTGACCAATATCAATCAATTGACTGTCGGCCAGGTGTTGCTGATTCCGGCTCCGGGCACAGTTGTGCAGCCGCCGCCAACTACACCGGGGACGACGGGCGAACAGGTACACATTGTGCAGGCTGGCGAGAACCTGTTCCGCATTTCTCTGCGTTATGGCTTTACGGTGCAAGAATTGGCGACCTATAACAACATCCCTGACCCGGCGCGTATTTACGTCGGGCAAGTGATCCGTATTCCACCTCGTTGATTTAAAGTAGACATTATCGGGAATAAGCATTTATCCGCAGATTCCACAGATTTTTCTGCTTAATCTGCGAAATCTGCGGATTGATTTTTTGACATAATCTTAATCCAAATAATGTCTGGTAACTATTCAGGTCTTTGCCCCCCAGCCTCTCCCGCGGAGGGTGAGGATGGGGGGGCTGTATCGTTACAATTAGACACGAAAGCGTGAAGTGCGAGAGCGCATAAAACAGAGGATGCACGGGCCTGGCCCGTGCATCTTTTTTGGGAAAGGTGGGCGATGGCACTTGAACCAATCCGCTCAACAATGATCTGGCGAGGCGGCTCCTGGAATTTTTGGGAGCATGAGTTGGCCGGGCCAAACGGCCGTTCTCTCCGTAAAGGCAGCATCGAACACCCCGGCGCGGTCGTGCTGATCCCGCTGCAAGAGCGGGAGGGCACGGTGGAGATCCTCATGTTGCGCCAATACCGCTTGGCCCTGGGGCAGACGATTGTGGAGTTGCCGGCCGGGACGCGCGGCTGGGATGAGGATTGGCTAGAGTGCGCCCAGCGAGAGCTGCGCGAGGAGACCGGCTACCGCGCTGAATCCTTCACCCTACTCGGCGAATTTTGGCCCACGCCCGGCCTCTCCAACGAGAGGATGCGCCTCTACCTGGCCACCGGCCTGACGCCGGACCCCCTGCCCGGTGACGCTGACGAAGAGATCGCCCTCTACCCACTCCCCCTGGCCGAGGCGCTGGCTATGGCCGAAGACGGCCGTTTACAAGACGCAAAAAGCATTATCGGGGTGTGGAAAACGTGGTTGCAAGTGGCCGGTGGCAAGTGACCGGTAGCCGGTAGCCCGTAAGAACCGGCAACTGGCAACCGGCAACCAAAAAAACGAACTATCAGCTACAATTGGGGGCATGAGTAAAAGCGACGACATCCGGCAGCAAATTTTAACGTTAGTTCAGGCGTATTATGAAGCTGAGTTTGCCGAAACACCTTTTGTGCCTGGGGAAACGGCCGTTCCCGTTTCCGGCCGCTCCTTCGATGGCGACGAACTGGTCCATCTGGTAGATGCTTCCCTCGACTTTTGGCTGACCACTGGCCGCTTTGCCGCCCAATTCGAGCGCGATTTCGCCCGCTACGTCGGCGTGCGCCACGCCATGCTCTGCAACTCCGGCTCCTCCGCCAACCTGCTCGCCCTCTCCGCCCTCACCTCGCCCACCCTCGGCGAACGGCAGCTTCAGCCCGGCCACGAAGTGATCACCGTCGCCGCCGGTTTCCCCACCACCATCAACCCCATCGTGCAAAACCGGCTGACGCCCGTCTTTTTAGACGTAGACATCCCCTCCTATAACATGTCGCTGGCCCATCTGGAAGAGGCGATCACCCCGCAGACCAGAGCGATTATCATCGCCCACACCCTGGGCAATCCGTTTGAGTTGGACACTGTGATGGAGGTGGCCGCGCGCCATAACCTCTGGCTCATCGAAGACAATTGCGACGCCCTGGGCAGCCTCTACAAAGGACGTATGACCGGCACGTTCGGCCACCTCGCCTCTGTCAGCTTCTACCCCGCCCACCACATCACCATGGGCGAAGGGGGCTGCGTCCTCACCCGCCACGCCCGCCTAAAAAAACTGGTGGAATCGTTCCGCGATTGGGGGCGCGACTGTTGGTGCGCCCCCGGCGAGGCGAATACCTGCGGCACGCGCTTCGAGTGGCAGCTAGGTACGCTGCCCTACGGCTACGACCACAAATATATCTACTCCCACATTGGCTACAATCTGAAATTAACCGACATGCAAGCGGCCGTCGGCGTGGCGCAATTGCGGAAATTGCCCCAATTCATCGAAATCCGCAAGCGCAATTGGCAGCATTTGCGGGCGGGATTGGCTCCCTACGAGGAGTTTCTCATCCTGCCGGAGCCGACGCCGGGCAGCGACCCTAGCTGGTTTGGCTTTTTGCTGACGGTGCGGCCGGAGGCCCCCTTCTCACGCAATGAGCTGATTGCCCTTCTGGAGAGCAATCAAATCGCTACCCGGCTGCTTTTCAGCGGCAACATCACCCGCCAGCCAGCCTATCAGCACGTCCCCTACCGCGTCGTCGGCGATCTGACCAATTCTGACGTTGTGATGAACCAGACATTCTGGATTGGCGTTTACCCTCACCTGACGTTGGAAATGTTGGATTATACCCTGGACGTTTTTGCCCGCTTCTTCCGCCAGTTTTCCTAGTTTTATT
>CAYONK010000181.1:0-8209 GCA_964405285.1 uncultured Ardenticatenaceae bacterium | reverse complement strand
ACCAGGCGGGCGACGGTGAGGATCACCCATTTGCCGGGCCAGCCGGGGTGGGGCCGGGCGGTGGTGAAGGATTCGGTCTCGATGCCCGGCGGGGCCAGGTGGATGCGATTGGCGGGCACGCCCAGTTGGCGCAGGTGGTCTTGGGTAAACTGGCTGACGGTGAGAACGGCCGTTGCCCGGCGCAGCGCCAGCGCCAATGCCTGCCGTTGCACCGGGCGGCTGATGGTCACGTCTTCCGAATGGGCGTAGACGACCAGGGGGATGTTGCGCCCGAAACGAGCGAGATGGCCGAGAACGGCCGTTGGGTAGGCGACGCCACAAAATAGCACGTCCGGCCGCCAATCGGCCAACAAGCGCCGTAGCCGCCAGGCAAAGGCCAGCGACGTGGCCCCCGGCCCGCGCTGCGGCGGAACGCGCTCCACAACAAAAGGCAGTCCGGCGTCGAAATCGGCGTAAAAAGGGGCGGGCTGCTGCTGCACGGAGAGGACGCGCAGGGTAACGTCGGCCGGGCAGAGGCGGCTAAATGTCCAGAGCAAGTTGGGTACGCCGCCCGTTTCCGGGGCGTATTGGGAGGTTGCGAGGAGAAGGCGTTTCATGGTTGGGTTGGTTGCCAACTAACCAACCTAACTTTTTTACCGTATCTTATCTTCAGCCCAATTTTCAACTTCCAACTGAGCTATGCGATCAAAATGCTTGCGGTTGTCCGTAATCAGCGTTAGTCCATTGACTATTGCTGTACCGGCTATCAGCAAATCAACATCGTCAATGGGTTGTCCCTTTTTGCGCAAATCTGCGTAAACTTCCGCCGCAACGTCGGCAGCTTCTTGTGTCAATGGGAGTATCGTATTTTGGGCAGCAAACTCAAGGAATAGGGTTAATTGATTGTGGGCGTCGCGGTGTTTTAAGCCGCTTACGATTTCGTAGTAGGTGATGATGCTGAAATTGATGGCATCATACTCTTGCAAGTAGGCTGCAAATTCAGCCACAACTTGAGGATGTCCCCTAAAGAACAAAGACAAGATATTGGTGTCAACCAGCGCTGCCTTCATTTTCTCTTCCATTTCCTCTGCGCCTGGTGAAGGCTTGATGGCGACGCTGTTTTATTTCTGTCGTGAAGTCATCGAATATGTCATCTGGCATATCTTGCCAGCAGCCGGCAAAAGCCAATATGGAGTCGGCTTTTGTAGCTTGTGATTTTTCTAGACCTAATCGGAAATAGTGGATAAAGCTATATAAATCCGTTAACTTATCTTCTGGGATAAGGTCTATCTCTTGCAAAACTTTATTTTTTATCAACATGGAAGTTATTGTATCACCGGTCAACGTGCCCTTACTTTCTTCTTTCTTCAAAATGTAACCCCATTATACTTGGAGTGAGGGTTAACCGTTAAATGATGTACCGCAAAGCCAGCAATTCCGTTATGGTTTGGCGATGATGGGCAGGTAGAAGGTCTGGGTTTCGGGTAGGGGCAGGAGGGGAACGGCCGTTTCCACCACCCCATCTCGCCTCACCCCACCATGAAAAGCGGGCCAGGCCATGTTAGCCGCATCATACGTCCCGGCTAAATCCCAGACGTACACCCCCTGATCATAGGAGCCAACCGCCACTTCTACCTTGCCATCCCCGTCCAGGTCGCCCAAGGCCGGGGTAGAGACGATCCAGTCGCCGGTGGACAGCGGCCAATCTACGATGGGGATGCCGTTGTGATGCCAGCCATGCAGCGCCCCATCATGCGCCCCCACGATGACCTCCTGGTCGCCATCGCCGTCTATGTCGCCGACGATGGGGGAGCTGTAGATGGGCGCGCCCACGTCACGCGGCCAGCCGGGGAGGGGGACGCCGTGTTCGTCTACCGCCCACACCTGCCCGCGCAATGTGGCGAAGATGATTGCGAAACGGCCGTTGCCATCCAAATCCGCCACCGCCGGGGAGCTAATAATCCCCCCGCGCACGCGCACCGGGAAGCCGGGCAGCGCCACGCCATCGCCACGCCAGGCATACAAACGGCCGTCGCCGCTCGTCGTCACCACGTCCCGGTAGCCATCCTGGTTCAGGTCTACCAATACCGGTGAGGCGTAGACCCAATCGCGGGTCTGGCGGGGCCAGAAGGTGGAGAGCAACGAGCCATCCAGCCGGTAGGCGTACACCCGCCCATCCGTCGAGCCGACGACGATTTCCGGCACATCGTCGCCATCCATATCACCGACGGCCGGGGTGGAGCCGGTGATGAAGTTGCCGTACAGTTCCGGCACGCCGCCCATCTGCTGCGGCCAGCCGGGCCAGATTGCGCCCGCGCCATCCACTACAAACAGCTTCGCCGCCGTAGTGTGGGCCACAATCTCCAATGCCCCGTCGCCGTTCAGGTCGGCCAGGGCGGGCGTGGCTTTGATGGAGGGAGATTGGAGAGTGGCGATGAGAGATTGGGGATTCGTCTCCAATCGCCAATCTTCAATCTGTGCCAACGTGACCGGGAAGCCATTCACAATTGCCCCCGTATGATGCCAGGCGTAGAGACGGCCGTTATCCGCCCCCACCACAATCTCCAAATCTCCATCGCCATCAATGTCGCCGACGGCCGGGGAACTGCGCACCGGGGCAAAGGCATATTTCGGCCAGCCCGGCAGCGGCGTGCCATCCGCCTGCCAGATGTAGACGTAACCATCTTGCCCGGCCACCACCAATTCATTCGCGCCATCTCCATTTACGTCCACAATCAGCGGCGAGGCAAAAACCAGGCCGCCGGTGGCCTGCGGCCAGCCGATTGCGGAGTGCGGAGTGCGGAGTGCGGAGTGGGCCTCTGCCGTTGACCATTGATCATTGACGATTGACCATTGACCATTTCTCCCCCCGCCTGGCGTCCACAAATGGGCCGGGTCGGGCGCGGTGTACCAATTCAGGTGGCTGGTCTGGCCACTGGTAATGTAGGCGGCGTATTGCGGGTAGGCCAGCCAGATGGGGCGATTCTCTTCCGGCCAGGCCCACGCCTGATTAAAGCTGAGTCCCAGGGGGATGTCGCGCCCTTTGAGCGGGCTGTTGGCGTCCCAGACGCGCTGCGAATCGCTGACGTAGCCCGCTTCCATCAGGTGGATGCTCTGGCCGGTGTTGTGGACGCGCAGCCAGGGATCGAAGGGGGGCAATTGGGCTGTCTCCGGCGGATTGGCGGCGGGGTCGGCCAGGGTGATGGTCACTTCGACAAAGGGGCCTTCGACCAGGGGCGTGCCGCTGACGGCGTTGGCCGTGCCGCCGGGGTGGGTGGGCGGCAGGCTGGCGCGGCTGTTGGGGAAGATGGTCAGGTCTACGAAGTCGCGGCTGCTGCTGGTTTCAGTGGCGATGAGGTCGCCAGCAGCGTTGTAGCGCCGGATGGTGGCGGTGGCCTCTCCCCGGAGTTCGACGGTGAAGTTGAAGGCGTGGTCGTAGCTGGAGCCACGCGCTTCCAGGGAGAAGTTGGCTTGAATTTGGGAGATACCGGCGTCGGTGAGCTGCACGGCCGTATCCTGAATCACCACCAAATCATTGGTGTCCCAATCCACCCAGCCGATGCCCTTCAAATCTTCATAGACGATGAAGATGCGCTGCGGGGCGATGGCCCGCGTCTGGGCGGTCGGGTTGGGGCAGGTGGTGTTCCCGGCATCGTCATAGGCCAGGATGGTGTAGTAAACCGCTTCGCCGGGGGTGACGCTGCTGTCGGTGAAGCTCGTCGCCAGCCCGCGGAATAGCTCCTGCCCTTCGTTGAGGCCGGCGGGGAAGGTGGCTGTGTCGCGCAGGACGACGACGCCGGCCAGGTCGCCATCGGCCGGGTTGCGCCAGGTGAGTTGGAGCGTGCCTTCCTGGCCGATAACGGCCGTTACCCGCGCATCCCTCACCGTGCCCGGCGGCGTCACGTCCACCCCCGGAATGGAGACGTTGAGCGCCCCCGGCGTGGGCACGCCATCCGAGTCCGGGCCGCCGCGATTGTCCCAATCGGCCGGGGAGAAGCTATTGGTGGCGCTGCGGTCCCGCCCCAATGATTGACCGGTTAGGGGAGCAGGCACAAAAGTACCGGACGGCCATTTACCCGCTGCAACGGCCGTTGCCTCATCGGCCGGGTCTTGCAACGAACCGGTAGCCCACTGCACAAAATCCACCAGCGTGGCGGCGTCATGGAAAGAGCCGGTATAGAGCGCCACCTGGTCTTCATGGCCTTCCAGCGCCCCGGCATAATCCGCACCGGTGAAATGGGCGCTGCCGCTATTCATGCCATCCCCCAGATAGACGACCAGGTAGCCATTGTTGGGGATGAAGGTTAGTTCCGGGAAGCGGTAAATGAAGCCATCACCATCAGACAATTCCCAACCGCCAATGTTGATGCTGTTGGTGCTGCGGTTGTGCAGCTCAATCCATTCACTGCCACACAGCGGATCGGGCAATACCTCATTGATGACCACGTCGCCGAGCATCGTCGGCTCGTCGCCGCCGGGCGGGCCAACGGCGATGACAGCGCTGTCCTGGCTGGCGTACTGGCTGCCGATGACATCCACTCCTTCCACCAGGGCCACGCTTTGCAGCAGGCGGCTCTCCGGCGTGGCCGGATCAATCATGCCCCACACCTGAAAACGCACCATGTCCCCGCTGGCGAGGGGCTGGTTGTGCGCCCAGGTCAGCGTCCAGGAGCCATTGCTGTTCTGCGTTTCGCTGGGGACGACGCCTGCCAGTTGCGGCGGCGTTTGGTAACTGCCGGTCGTGTAGAGAATGCCCGGCGGTATGGTGATGCGAGTGATGGGGTTGAACAGGGTGTTGAATTCGTTGCCGGCGTAGGTGGTGAAGATGACCTGTTCACCGGCTTGCCGTTGGTAAAAGTCGGCCATGTGGTTGACGGTGGGGTCGGGTTGGAGCGTGCCGGTTCCGTAGGCGAGCCAGTTGTCGTTCCAGTTGGCGTTCATCACGCTGACCGGTGCATCGGTTTCCACCACCAGATAGGCGCTTTCCGGGCCGTTTTGCGTGTTGGGGTTGGAGCCGTTGTTGAGGCCGCGCCACTCATCTACAGTGAGGGAGACGGCGTAGTAGCCGTTGGCGGGAATGGTGAAAGCGTCGTAGAAGCGGCCGGTCATCAACTCGTTGATGACGAGGCTGCCCTGCCCATTGCCCCCGTTTTGGCGCTGGCCGGGCGTGCCGTAATACGCGCCCAAATTGCTACCGCTGGTAGCGACAAAGGCAGCGCTGTCACGGGCATTGGCGGCGGTGAAAGGCAGATCGGGGTTGATGCGCTCCAGGGCGTAGTAGACGCCATGTTTCCCCCAGCTATCGTCATAATCTACCATATCTACAACTGCGCCGACAGCGTTGTGCAAGGTGATGGTATCTGCGCCATTGCCGAGCTTGAACTTGGGGAACAGGTCGCCATAGACGAAGTTGGCCGGGGCGTTGCTGGCCCGTTGGTGGAATTCCAGTAGATAGGTCGCGCCGGGAGCGACGGCTGCCCCGGCGGGCAGCGTCAGTACCCACCCGTCACTGTTGCGCAGATACCAGCCGGACAGGTTGAGCGTCTGGCTGCTGTTGTTGTACAGTTCGATATATTCGCCGTAGCTGTCGGGGTCGTAGGCGATGCCGCTGACGGGCTGGTAGGCGTAGACGTAGAGGTGGGAAAGCTGCACGCCCAATTGCAGCGCGGGCGGCCCCATGTAGGCCAGGAAAAATTGGCCCGCGCCGCTGCCATCTTGCGCCGAGATGAAGGTCATGATGTCGGAAGTGCCGAAGTTACCGGTTTCTAACCAGTTGGCCTCGAAGACGGAGATGGTTTCGTTGGCAGTGACCTCGAAGAGGTAGTAGTTGGGGCCAAGCGCCTGCCCGATGAGGGCGTGATGCCCAAATTTGGGCAGGCTGACGGTGGCCACTGTGACCCAGGCGTTGGTGTTGGGGTTCCAGCCGCGCACGGTGACGTTGGCCGGTTTGTCGTAGGAGACCAGGCGCAGTTCCCGCTCGCTGGGGTATTCGTAGGGGATGCCGAAGTAGAAGATTTTATCGGCCGACGCGCCGGTTTTGCCGGGGACGTAGCTGCCACCGTCGCGGCTGCCGCTGGCCCCTTTGCTAAGGGAGCCGAACTGGACGGTGACATCTTTGTTGCTGACGATGTGGAAGGTGCGCCCTTCGGGCAGGGGGACGCGATGGCCGTGGCGTTCCAGGAAATCTTCGCCGGTTTGTAGGGTGGCGCTGTAGATGAGGGTTCCCTGGCCGGGCGGATGAACAGTGGTGACGCCGGAGGTGGTTTTCGGGGTGACGGTGATGTCGAAGATTTGGACGTGGGTGTTGTCGTTGTAGGCGAAGATGTTGAGAAGTTGGTTACGGCCGTGCGCCTGGCTGAACCCTCGTGGGCGGTAGAGGTAGAAGCTGGTACCGCTCATGCGTCGGTTATCGGCGGGCAGAAAGTCGTGCTGCCAGTCGGTGTTGGTGGTGAGATTGGCGACGAGGATCGGTTTGTTGGCGGTAATTTGGAAGTAGTCGCCATCAGCTTTGCCGCCCAGATCGTCGTTGACAGCCCCTTCGCGGATATAGAGGATGTAGCTCTGGCCGGTGTGGAGGAGGAGGCCGGTGACGGTGTCGTCGTCGTCGCCATCGGCGTCGTCGTCTATGATGTCTATGAGGGTGTTGTCTTGAACGGCCGTGACGATCAGAGTGGCATGGCGGCCGGTGTTTTCGCCGTTGGGCGGCACGAAGATGCCGAAGCGGGTGGAGGTTTCGCCTACGGCGGCGGCCGGCTGGCGGGAAGCCAGCAAGAGCAAGATGAAGAACAGACCGATGAAGGGCACAATTTTACGGATAAGGTGAATGTTGAACATGGCAGGCTCCTGTGAGTTTATAAATGGGCGGACAGACGGTTGACGTAGTGGTGGAGGTTCATTTCGGCGAGGATGAGGGAACGGCCGTTTCCCCCCATCTCCTCTCTCTCTTCCGCATATTCCAGCAAATAGAGAATCCCCTCGCGCAGGGCGGCGGGGTCTTCCGGCGGCGCGTAGAGGCCCGTTTCCCCTTCGACTATCACGTCGGTCTGGCCGGGGGTGCGCGAGCAGAGGATCGCTTTGCCCATCGCCATCCCTTCCAAAATGGCTGTCACGCCCGCCTGAAATTCGACGTTGTAGAGGGGCATGACGACGAAGTCGCTGGCGGCGTACACCTGGCGCAGTTCGTGTTGGGTGAAGCGGCGCACGGTGACGTTGGGCGGGATTTCTTGCTCGGCGGTGGAATCGCTGCGTTTGGACCAGGGGCTTCCGGCGGCGATGACGACGTGGATGGGCAGGTTGCCCACGGCCGTCATCAGCGTAGGATAATCACGAAATTCCAGCCCGACGGAGCAGATAATCGGCCGACCTTGGGCGAGTTCGGCCAGTTCGCCAAGAACGGGATCGGCCCAATCCACCTGGTCGGGGGCGAAGAAGTCGCTGTCCACCATGAAGGGGGTGAAGACGACGCGCTCCGGCGGCACGCGCCAGCGTTGTTCGATGAATTGCTTTTGCCATGTGCTGTAGCAAAAAAAGGTGTCAATGTGACTTTGGATTCCGAACCAGTCAAAAAATTTCATCTTTTTGCCCACTGAGAGGATGTGGACGATCATCAGGTGGCGGGCGCGGGGGCGGCCCAGCCCTAAAAATTTGCTGAAGAAGGCCAGGAAGATGCCGATCTGTTCGCCGTCGGTGAAGATGGTGCGGTAACGGCCGTTCAAACGAAAACAGACCCAGGCCAGCATCAGGTTTGGCCCGGCCAGCTTTTCCAGCAGGCGGCCGAACCAACCCGCCTGCGCCCTGGCGCGGGGATAGTCGAGCAAATCGGCGGGGAAGGCGCGGGACATGGCGAGGTAGTCGGGTAACGGCCGTTTTCCCGCAGCTACCTCCGCCTCCAAATTGTCGGGAATGTTGCCGGATACGGTGAGCAGGGTGTCATTCATAGCAATCTCCGGGGAATAATCCGCAGATTTCGCAGATTGGCGCAGATTTTTCTTGGTTAATCGGCGAAATCTGCGTTAATCTGCGGATCACTCTTTTTAATCTACTGAACCGCGACTCTCTTGACCATCTGCAACTTGCTTGAGCAGTTCTAATAACCGGGCGGCGTTTTGGGTGGCGTCGAAGTGGGTAGTGATGCGGCTAACGGCCGTTTCCCCCATCCGCTGCCGCAACTCCCCATCCAGTATCAAAGTTTCTAATGCTTGCGTGAGGGCGTCCGTGTCGCCGGCGGGGA
>CAYONK010000180.1:0-8211 GCA_964405285.1 uncultured Ardenticatenaceae bacterium | reverse complement strand
CCAATCTCCAATCTCCAATCTCTATTCTCCAATCTCTATTCTCTACTCCTACGGATCCCACCCCTCGTTCACGCGCAGCACGTTCAGGGAGACGACGGAGGCGTAGGGCACAAAACCGGCGGCGCGGGCGCGGGTGTAGGCGTCGCCGATGTTGGCGGACTGATTGGCGTAATCTATGGACAGGACCAGTTTGTTGGCGTTGGCAACGGCCGTTGCGTTCTGCCGGTTGGTGTTGCACCAGTTATAGCCGCATGGCGTATCGGTCGCCAGATAATACATCTCCTCCATGCCCAGGCCATCAATAGCCGGTAAATAATCGGGCCAGACGCGCAGTTCTGGCGAGTTCTGCGGTACAATCTTAAAGTCCGGGTCCAGACTTTTGGCGTAGGCCGAGGTCTGGACGATGAGGGCCACCATTTTCCGGGCCAGGTCGTCCCGATTGGTTCCGGCGGCGTTGGCCGGAATCTCTTCGTAGGTGACGATCATGTCCAGATAGGCGCCGTCAAACCCGGCGGCGATGGCCCGGTCTATGCGCCCCTGGACAATAGGCCACCAGCGCGGATCCCAATACTTAACATATTGTTCGTCGGGCCAGCCATGCACCGGGCCGAGTTTCAGATCGTCGGGCACGCTGGACCACTCCGGGCGGTAGGCTTCAATCGCCCCGATCTCGAAATAGGCCAGGACGATTTTGCCCGTTGCCTGCACCTGGCTGATTTCGGCGCGGCTGAAATAGCCGGTGGAACCATCGCGGGCCAGGTCTATGACGGCCAGATCGAAGTTGGCGGCGGCGATTTGGACGAGTTGATTGTTGGGGTAGCCGGTGAGTTGGTAGGCCCAACTTTGCACTGCCAACCAGTTATCTTCGGTTGTGGCGGGGTGGGTGACGACGGGCAGGTAGGTTGTGTGGGTGGCGTTGGTTGTGTCGGGGTCGGCGTTGAGTGGGTGGCATGAGGCCGTAAGGCCGAATACAATCGTGAGGAGGATGAAAGCGGCGACGTTCATCGTGAATCGTTTCATATGAACCTCCATATTTTTAAGAGCGCGCAACTATCCATTATTTTTTCGGGCTGTCAATGGTACTGCGGTGTACTCGTTTGGAGCTGAGACGTTTTTTCTCGTTCAATTTGGCAGTGGATGCAGCCAAATCTTGTCAGAGCTTGGTCTGGTAGCTGCCTGTGTAAGAAGTGTATGAGTCAATCTGTGGAAAACGGCCGTTTACCCATCACCATCCTCAGCGGTTTCCTCGGCGCGGGCAAGACCAGCCTACTCAACCACATCCTGCGCGAGGAACATGGGCTGCGCATCGCCGTGCTGGTGAACGATTTCGGCGCGGTGAATATAGACGCCCAGCTCATCGTCGGCGTGGAAGGGGAAGACACGGTCAACCTGAGCAATGGCTGCATTTGCTGCACCATTCGCGACGATTTGCTGGCGGCCACGTTGCAGGTGTGCCAGCGACCGGACCCGCCCGATTACATTTTGATCGAGACGAGCGGCGTCTCTGATCCGTTGGCGGTGGCCCGCACCTTTCTCAACCCGGCATTGCAAAACCGGGTGGTCCTGGACGCCATCGTTACGGTGGTGGACGCGGAGCAATACGCCCACATCCCGGCGGAGAATCGGGTGCTGGCGATGGACCAGATTGGCATGGCGGACCTGGTGGTGTTGAACAAAGTGGACTTGGCGACGCCGGCCGAACGGGAAGCCGTCGAGCGGCGCATCCGCCAGATTGTGCCGGAGGCGCGAATTTTGCCGACAACCCACGGCCGTTTACCTGTACATTTGCTCTTGGGCGTGGGGCTGCGCGCGGCGCTGCCAGGTGGGGGGCGGCAGCCGCACGACGTTCACGTTCACGCGGCCGATGAGGCGGTTCACGCTCATGAGGATCATGGGTTGCTTTTTCATACATGGCGCTATGGGGAGGAACGGCCGTTATCTTTCAAAGCGTTGCAACAAGCCATCAACCATTTGCCCGTCTCCATTTTCCGGGCCAAAGGCTTTCTCCATCTGGCTGAAGACCCGGCGCGGCGTTATATTTTGCAAGTCGTGGGCAAGCGGGCGGAGGTGACGCCCGGTCTGGCCTGGGACGAGCAGTCCCCGCTGAGTGATATTGTGTTCATTGGCGCGGCGGGTGGGGTGGACCCGGAAGCGTTAACGGCCGTTTTCCACTCCTGTCTGGCGGAGAATCAGGCAAAAGAGGGACGGTTGAAAACGGCCGTTGGCTGGCTGCGCAAGGCGTGGCAAATATGATATGATGATGAGTGGTAAACGGCCGTGAGACACCAGACGTGCGCGGTGAAATCTGGCTTAACCGTTGCGTCTTTACTGGAAGAGAATGAATACTCCTGACGGCTTCTACGCTCTGCTCCTGTTGCTATCCTTTGTCTCTTGCCTCGCTGTCGTTGCCTTCGTCTGGCCCCGGCGTGACAAACGTGGCGCGCTGCCTATCATGGTGTTCATGCTGGCAATGGCCCAATGGTCGCTGACCTACGCCATCCATTGGTTAGTGGCAGACCCACGACAACGCTGGTTTTGGTTGAACATGACCTATATCGGCGCGGTCACCGTGCCAGTCGCCTTTTTTATCTTTACCCTCTACTACACTTACCGCGACCATTGGATGACTCGGCGGCTGTTTGCCCTGCTCATGGTGCAGCCAGCGCTGGTTTTGCTGCTGCTCTGGACCGATGAGAGCCATGGCTTTTTCTTCGCCGGGCAACGCTCTCCGGAAGCCACCATGTTCCTGGAGGGCGGTACTGGCTTCTGGTTCAACATCGTTTACTCCTACCTGCTCATCCTCATCGGCTTCATTTTATTGCTTCAGATGTACGTTCAGATGCGGCAGCCGTACCGTCGGCAGGTGAGGATGATTCTCTTGGCGGCTTTGCTGCCCTGGGCCGGTAATGCGCTCGCTCTGGCTGGCATTCGCCCGCCTGGCCTGGACCTGACGCCGCTGATTTTTGTCCTCACCGGCGTTATCTTCACCATTAGTTTGTTTCGGACTCATCTGCTAGACCTGGTTCCGGTGGCCCATAGCCGCCTGATCGAGACGATGGCGGATGGTGTGCTGGTGTTGGATACAACCGACCGCATTATAGACATCAATCCCTCGGCCGCCAGCCTGTTTGGGCAGACCCAGGAAGCGTTGATCGGACGGCCGTTAGACACCATCTTCGTCTCCTGGCCAAAAGAACTGAACCATCTACGCCAGCTTAATTATGGCCGGGAAGAAGTGTTGATGAACACGCAGCCACCGCGCTATTTCGACATTCAAATTGCGCCGCTGCATGATAACAAATACCGCCTGACCGGTCGGCTGATCACCTGGCGCGATACCTCCGAACGGAAATTGGTGGAGTTGGAGCGGGAAAAGCTCATCAGCGAACTGAACGCTTATGCGCACACGGTCGCGCATGATCTGAAAACCCCTCTGGCGCTCACTATCAGCTACGCCGAGATGCTGGCAGAGACTCAACCCTCGCCAAGCGCCGAAGATCAAGTGCTTTACCTGAATCGCATCCTGAAAAACAGCAAACGGATGCTGCGCATTATAGATGAACTGCTGCTGTTGGCGACCATTCGAGGGCAGACCCACGTGCCACATGAACTGCTGGATATGTCCATCCCGGTGTATGCAGCTTTGGAACGATTGGAGGTCCCCGTCAGTCAATCGGAAGCGCTGATTGAGCAACCGGTCTCTTGGCCGTTGGTGTTGGGTTATGGCCCCTGGGTCGAGGAAGTATGGGTGAACTACGTCAGCAACGCGCTGAAATATGGGGGCGACCCACCGCGAGTGGTCCTGGGCGTGGATCTGCTGGAATCGGGGAGGGCGCGTTTTTGGGTGAAGGATAATGGCCCTGGACTGGATCAGGAGTCGCAGCAGCGGTTGTTTCAGGAGTTTGAGCGTTTAGGCCAAATGCGGGCGCAGGGGTATGGCTTAGGCTTGTCGGTTGTGCGGCGTATTATGGAGCGATTAGGAGGCGATGTTGGGGTAGAGAGCCAGGTGGGGAAGGGCAGTTTGTTTTATTTTACCTTGCCGGTGGTTAATTCGACTTTGGGTGAGGGGGTGGCGAATGATGAAGCGCTTTGAGTCAAAAATTTCCTGGGCAGTGTTGGCGGGGGTGGTGACAACGGCCGTTTTCCTCCTCTATCTCGCCCCCGAAGAACGGACATTGGGGGCGGGCATCCGCGCTGTCTACGTCCACGTAGCCTTCATCTGGACCGGGCTGGCCGGGCTGTTCGCCGCCGGGTTGTTGGGGTTGGCGCTGCTGCTCACCGGCCAGCCGCGCCTGGTCGCCTGGTTGCCGACGGTGGGCTGGGTCGGTTTTGCCTTTTACGCCGCCGGAGTCGCCATGAGCGCCGTCGCCTCGAAGGTGAACTGGGGCAATATCTTCTGGCAGGAGCCGCGCATGGTGGTGGCTCTGAACAATCTGGCGCTGACGGTGGTGGTGCTGGCCGCCAATATCTGGCTGCCCTGGCCCCGGCTGCGCGGGCTGCTCCACACCCTGTTGCCCCTGGCGATTGTCTGGACCACGCGCCGCGCCCCGCTGGTCCTCCATCCGCAAAACCCGATTTTCTCCTCGGACGCGGTGGGGATTCAGTTGGCGTTTTTGGGGCTGTTTGGCTTAACGGCCGTTGTCGCTGCCTGGATCGTCTGGCGGTCTATGAAACAATCAACTGCTTGATTGTTTCACAGCTATGGCAATATGCCGCACAATCGTCTCCTGGTCGGCGATGCCTTGCAGGTGAACCCGGCCATTGATCACCAGATGGGGGTAGGCGAAGACGGAGTATTTCCAATTCGCCTGGGGAAACATATCGCCCATGATCAGGTAGCTGCGGATTTTGCGGTGGGCGGCGGCCATGTTGAAGATGGGGTGGGCCATGAGGGCGCCGCTTTCGTTGTCAACGGCCGTTATCAACTCTAGCGTCACCTCATCCGGCAAATTGTGGAGCTGGATGCGCGTCTTGGCCTCCAACGCGCTGCCGCGAAACGCCACCGCCTGCATCGCCGTGATGAAAGAGGTCATCTGGTATCCGGCCGGCAGCCCCACCAGCCGCACCCCGACATCCTCATACTCATCCGGCGCGCCGCGCATCACCCCGATCACCGGCCAATAGGGGTAGCTAATCCGCTGCGGCAACGCCTGGAAGCTGAAGCCGTCGAAGCGCTCCGCCAATGTGCGGCACAGCGCCACCGCGTCTTTCTCGCGCTGGCTCGCCGCCTCATCCCCCCAGACGATCAGGTGCAGCGGTTCCGGCAAATGTTCTAACAAAGCGGGCAATTGCGCCCAGGTTTCGTCATCAAATATGGTCTGCATGGTTAGTCGTTTAGTCGTTTAGTTTTGTAGTCTTGTAGTCTTATAGTCCTGTAGTCCTGTAGTCCTGTAGTCTCTCGTTCTCCCCTGCTCCCCCGCTCCTTTGCTCCCCCGCTCCCCATCTCCCCATCTCCCCACCCCCTTCTCTCATCAGAAGTTTATCCCCCTCTGCCCGGCATTGGTTATAATCATCTCGTGGAAAATTGGCAAGTAGACCCGAACGGTTTTGCAAAACCGTTCGGGTTTGAGATGGACGATGATTGAGTTTGCGCTTGCGTTTACGGTTTGGGCGTTGTTGCATAGTGTGATGGCCAGCCGCCGGGTGAAGGCGTGGGTGCGGGGGTGGCTGGGCGAACGGCCGTTTACCGGTCTCTACCGCCTGTTCTACAACCTCTTCGCCTTCCTCACCATCCTGCCCGTGTTTTACGCGCTGTGGGTGGCCGTCCCACCCACCCTGATCTGGGAAATTCCCGCGCCCTGGGCTTATGGCGTAACGGCCGTTCGCCTCATCGCCCTCGTCGGCCTCCTGCTCTCCTTCCTGCAAACCGACGTCTGGGACTTCATCGGGCTGCGCCAGGCCCTGCGCTTCTGGCAAGGGGCAGAAGGCGATGGGCCGCCGCCCAAACTCGTCACCGGCGGCATGTACGCCCTGGTGCGCCATCCTCTCTACTTCTTCAGTATGCTCTTCCTCTGGGCCAGCCCCACCATGCTCCTGCCCAACTTCCTCTTCAACCTGCTCGCCAGCGGCTACTTCTGGGCCGGGTCGCGGGTAGAGGAGCGGCGGCTGGCCGCCACCTTCGGCGAAACCTATGAGAATTACCGTCAGCGCGTTCCCGCGCTCGTTCCCTGGCCTAAATCTGGCAAAGCTGCGCCCTGACGCGCTGTTTTGGGGCGCTTTCTTCCTCCTCAACGCCGCGCTCTTCCTGCCACTTTACCTCTTTCATTGGGGAGAAGCCTCTTTTTGGCCTCTATCCGGGCTGGGAGGTCCGCCCCGCCTGCTGCTGGAACGCCTTTTCTTACAGCGGCCCAATCCCGACATCTTTCGCCTGAACCTTGAGCTAACGCTGCTCACCGCCCTCTGGCTCTCCCTTCCCTTCTTGCGACGCAAACCCATCTTTGCCTTCCTCTTCCTGCTCTATTTGCTGCAACTCAGCTACGCCACCTACGAAGGCTTCATCCGCTCCTATTACCTGCTCGACCCCATCCTCTACAACGACTTCTTCCTCTTCCGCGCCGGGACGGGCTACGTGCTGCGCAGCCTGGGGCTGTCGCCTGTTTTGTATGGCGGCGGGTTACTGCTCATCGTTGGGCTGATTGGGCTGCTGTGGGGCTTGCACCGGACGCTGCTGATCAGCAGTTCGCCAGACCAACTGAGCCGGCCGACCCGTTGGGGCGTGGTTGGGTTAGCCAGTCTCGCGCTGCTCTCTGCCTTCTGGTTTAAGGCTGGGGCGGGGTGGCCGGAAACGGCCGTTTCCAGCTTCAGCGCCAAACTCAGCCAAAACCTCGCCCTCTCCCTTGAAGCTGCCGCCGCCGCTGAACGCTTTGCCGACGGCCGTTTGGCCCCCTTCTACCAGCTAGATGATCTAAACCTGGACCACAAGCCCAACGTCCACCTCATCTTCATCGAATCTTACGGCAGCGTCCTCTACAAGCGGCCCGATTTGCGCCTGCCCTATGAGATGATGTTGAACTTGCTCGACTACCGCCTGAGCGTGGCCGACTGGTCCGCTGCCTCCAATCGCAGCGTCGCCCCCACCTGGGGCGGCGGCTCCTGGATCGCCTACACCAGCGCCCTCACCGGCCTCAACCTCACCTCCCATCTCGACTACCTCCTCCTGCTCAACCGTTATGAGCAGACCCCTTTTCCCCATCTCATCAACTATCTGCGCGGCCAGGGCTACCACAGCTACACCCTCTCCACCCACTCACAACCACTCAACGACATCGAATGGGGGCGTTACAAAGCGTTCTATGGCATGGATGAATGGCCCCGTTTCCCTGATTTGCCCTATACCGGCCCGCTCTATGGCTGGGGACCGGCCCCACCGGATCAATTCGCCCTTCATTACGCCACCGACTCGTTAAAAGGGCGCGGTTTAGAGCCGTATGTTTTCTTCTACATCACGCAGAACTCCCATTATCCCTGGACGCCGCTGCCGCCGCTGGTGCAAGATTGGCGCGCGCTCAACGATGCGCCGCCGCCGCAAGCTGCGGCCACCTCTGAACTACGCCCGCTCTATCTCGAAGCCATTCTCTACCAACTGGAGATGCTGGCCGACTGGATCATCCAGCAAGGCGACGAGGACGATCTCTTTATCCTGATTGGCGACCATCAACCCGCCCGCGTCGCCCGCTACGCCGATGGCTGGGACACCCCGCTGCACATCATCAGCCAGGACGAAGGGGTGATTGCCGCCCTGCTTGATCTGGGCTTTCGCCCCGGCCTGGACACCTATGACGTGGAGCCGACCCTCCACCACAGCGGCCTCCACTCGCTTCTTCTGCGGCTCCTTCAACAGCAAAACGGCCGTTCCCCCGAAAACTTACCCGAATTTCGCCCAGAGGGGGTTATAATTGAAGTGGATAGTTGACAGTTGATAGTTGGGAGTTGATAGCGGGTAGTTGGTGGTTGGGAACCAACTCCGAAATCCCAATTCCGAAATCCGAAATCCAAAGGTGTGATTATGAAGCAAATGACAACCCTACTGATAGCGATTCTCTTTTTAGCGGCTTGTGGCGGAACGGCCGTTTCCCCCACTCCCGCGCCAGCCCCCGCCCAGGCCGAACCGGCCGCCCCGGCCGCCCCGGACCGCCCCACCACCCAAACCTTCACCGGCGTCACCGCCGAATCCCAGGCGTCCTACATTGTAGATGAGGAGTTCCTGGTAGA
>CAYONK010000179.1:0-8270 GCA_964405285.1 uncultured Ardenticatenaceae bacterium | reverse complement strand
GCCAAGCAGCAGCTTAGGCAGCAGTTGGGCATCCCCGACGGCCGTCTTATCGTCGCCTATCTCGGATTACTGACCGATTATCAGGGGATACCGCATTTGGTGGAAACGGCTGTTCGCTGCCAGGCCGCCGGGGAAAACATCCACTTCCTTGTCATGGGCTACCCCGACGCCGACCATTACCGCCGCCTCGCCCAAGAAAAAGGCGTCGCCCACCGCATGACCTTCACCGGCAAAGTCGAATACCGCGATGCCCCCCACTACCTCTCCCTCGGCGACATCGCCGTCGCCCCCAAAATGTCCACCACCGAAGGCAGCGGTAAACTGCTCAACTACATGGCCCTGGCCCAACCCATCGTCGCCTACGATTCACCCGTCCACCGCGAATACCTGGCCGACCTCGGCGTCTACGCCCCCTTGGGTGACGTTGACCAATTCGCCCAGGCTGTGCAAACCCTCGCCCAAGACCCAGAGCGCCGCCGGGAATTAGGTCAGCAGTTACGCCAACGCGCCCTCGAAGTCTACAGCTGGCGTCGCGCCGGGGAACGCATCCTCACCCTCTACCAACATTTGACAAGATAAAACCTCAAGATTATAATGCACGTTCGCGTAATTGTGGGACATGATTGACAAAAAACCGCGAATTACCGGGCACGTATGTTGACCTGACAAAAAGGCACGAGGGGTGCAGCAAATATGTTGCACCCCTTGTTTGCGGTTTAATTACGCGAGTGAGTGGAGCAAATTTATCATTTTCTAGGGATAATCTTCGCGGTTTATCCTGGGAGCAGGTGAAGGAATAAATGTCAAGACTGCCAACCAAAACATATGCGCGCACGACCAACCCACTGGAACTCCCCACCCTCATTGACGTTCAGTTAAACTCCTTTGACACCTTTAAGGACGAAAGCCTGGCGGAATTGTTCGACGAAATCTCCCCGATTGAAAGTTTCAACGGGGATTTGAGGTTGTACTTTCCTTGCGATCAGCCAGAAGTCCAGGGGTTTGACCTGAAGTACTGGTTCGGGGAACCCAAGTACAGCGTCGAAGAGTGTGTGGAGCGCGATATGAGTTATGCCGCGCCCCTGTACGTGCAATGCCTTCTCTACAGCACCGATCAGGACCAGCCTATCGTGCAAGAGATCTTCATGGGCGATTTCCCGCTGATGACCTCGGCCGGGACTTTCATTATTAACGGTACGGAGCGCGTCGTCGTTAGCCAATTGATTCGCTCCCCTGGCGCTTACTTTGAGGTCGTCGAAGAGCGCACCACCGGCCGCCCCCTGGCCATGAGCAAGCTCATCCCCGACCGGGGCGCCTGGATGGAGTTTGAGACCCGCAAGACAGACTACATCACCGTCAAATTCAATCGCAAGCGTACCGTACCCATCACCCTTTTCTTGCGGGCGATGGCCGCCGTGAAAGATGATTTGGGCGATAACATCTTAAAAGATGGCAGTGACCAGGTGTTGTACGAAATCTTTCAGGACGTAGATACCAACAGCGAACACCTGTATATCCAGGGCAGCATCGAACAAGAACCCCCCTGGGATCCGGACAAACCATTGGCCGAACAGGCGTTGATTGAGTTCTACAAACGGATGCGTCCGGGCGATCCGCCGACGCTGGACAACGCCACCCAATACCTTTACGAACAGCTTTACGACCGTCGGCGCTACGATCTGGCTCGTGTCGGCCGTTATAAGCTCAACAAACGGCTCAACCTTGTCGGTATTGTGCCGGAAGAGCATCGCACTGTTACCCAACATGACATCGTGCGCATGATCAAGCGCATGATCCTGATCAACAATGGGCTGGAAGGGCCAGACGACATTGATCACCTGGGCAATCGCCGGGTGAAGACGGTTGGCGAACTGCTGCAAGCCAAACTGCGCGTCGGTCTGCGCCGTATGGAGCGCGTCGTCCGCGAACGCATGTCTATCCGCGAAAGCGACAACGTAACCCCCATTAACCTGATCAATATCCGTCCGGTTGTAGCTTCCGTACGTGAATTTTTCGGCAGTTCGCAGTTGAGCCAGTTCATGGAACAGGCAAACCCGCTGGCTGAATTGACCCATAAACGGACCTTGTCCGCGCTTGGTCCCGGTGGTTTGCGCCGCGAGCGCGCCGGTTTCGAGGTGCGCGACGTCCACCACAGTCATTACGGCCGTATCTGCCCCATTGAAACGCCAGAAGGCCCGAACATCGGTTTGATCGGCCGGTTAGCTACTTATGGCCGCGTCAACAAATATGGCTTCATCGAAACCCCTTACCGTCGTGTGCGGAACATCATCAACACCGATACCGATGAAGCGATCAACCACGACGCCTTCCAAAATATCGTCCATCCCGAGACAGGCGAGATAATCATCGCGTCTGATGAAACGATTGCCGCCGAACACCTGGTAGCTATCCGGGAAGCGGGCATTGAGCAGGTTCAGGTCTTCCCCTTTGTCACCGACGAAATTGTCTACATGTCGGCCGACGAAGAAGACCATTACACCATCGCCCAGGCGAACGCCATCATTGATAACCGGGGGCAGTTGATTGAGCGCCGCGTTTCTTCCCGGCGCAACCAGCAGTTCCGTTTTACGTCGGTGCAACGGGTGGATTTCATTGACGTGGCTCCCCGGCAAATTGTAGGCATTTCTGCCTCGCTCATTCCGTTCCTGGAGCATGACGACGCTAACCGCGCCCTGATGGGATCGAACATGCAGCGCCAGGCTGTGCCGCTGTTGCAGCCAGACGTGCCCATCGTCAGCACCGGCATGGAGATGCAAGCCGCGCTGAATACTGGCCAGGTCGTTGTAGCTAAGGAGCCAGGCGAGGTGGTCAGCGTTACCGGAGACAAGGTGACTGTGGTTGGAGAGAATGGCCCGCGCACCTACAACTTGCGCAAGTACAACCGCTCAAACCAAAGCACTTGTATTGACCAACGGCCGGTTGTCGTCAAAGGGCAGCGCGTTGAACCGGGCACCGTTTTGGCCGATAGTTCTTCGACTGAATATGGCGAACTGGCCCTGGGGCAAGATGTGGTTGTTGCTTTTCTCTCTTGGGAAGGCGGCAATTTCGAGGATGCTATCCTGGTGAGTGAGCGCCTGGTGCGTGAGGATCGCTTCACTTCGGTTCACATCGAAAAGCATGAGATTGAAGCCCGCGACACCAAGTTAGGGCCTGAGGAAATCACTTACGACATTCCCAACGTCAGCGAAGACGCTCTGAAAGATTTGGACGAGCGCGGCATTATCCGTGTCGGCGCGGACGTGAAAGAAAACGATATTCTGGTGGGTAAGATCACGCCGAAGGGCGAGAAAGAACTCAGCCCAGAAGAGAAATTGCTACGCGCTATCTTTGGCGACAAAGCCCGCGAAGTGAAAGATTCTAGCCTGCGTCTGCCGCATGGGGCGCGGGGTAAGGTGGTGGACGTCCATGTCTTTGACCGCCAGCATGACCGCGATTTGCCGGCTGGCGTCGAGACGATGGTCCGGGTGAGTGTGGCGCAGCGGCGGAAGGTGCAAGAAGGTGACAAGATGGCCGGCCGTCACGGGAACAAGGGCGTTATCTCCAAAGTAGTGCCTATTGAGGATATGCCTTATCTGGATGATGGCACGCCCATTGACATCATTCTCAATCCTTTGGGTGTGCCCGGTCGGATGAACATCGGTCAGGTGCTAGAAACCCATTTGGGGTGGGCGGCCCATCAATTAGGCTTCCGGGCGATCACGCCTGTGTTTGATGGCGCGAAGGAAATCGAGATCGCCGCTGAACTGGCTCGCGCCTGGCTGGCGGACCGCGCCTGGCACATCGTGACTGATTGGGCCTGGGATTGGCTGTCTGAGATCGGCTATAAGCTGGAGTCTTTGAAGGACGATCACGAAGCGCGTATCCTGTTCCTGGTGAACTGGCTGGGCGAGATGGGGTACGATGTGCCGCGCCTGGAGACCGATTACCATTACGCCCGTTACAATGCCGGTTTGGAATGGTTGCGCACGCGCGATTGGGATCCGGACAAGATTTTGTTTGGTGGCCGCGAAGCGCTGCGTAAGCAGGACTTTGGCCAGTATGATGATTATGCCATTGAGGTTTGCGTGCGCGAATGGTACAGCCTGATGCTGGAGAAGCATGGGGAAGCGTTACCGGAAGGGCTGCACGTGGACCCGATGACGGCCGATGTGGAAGTGCTGCGCCAACTGGCTGACCAAATCACCATTCAGACGCACGTTCCTCTGCCGATTTATGGTAAGGAGCGGTTGCTGGATGGGAAGACAGGACGGCCGTTTGACCAACCGGTCACCGTCGGCATCATCCACATGCTGAAACTGGCTCACCTGATCGAGGACAAGGCTCACGCCCGCTCCACTGGTCCGTACTCGCTGGTGACACAGCAGCCGCTAGGTGGTAAGGCGCAGTTTGGTGGACAGCGCTTTGGCGAGATGGAAGTGTGGGCGCTGGAAGCGTATGGCGCCGCCTACACCTTGCAAGAGATGCTCACTGTCAAATCGGACGATGTGCAAGGCCGGGTGAAGACTTACGAGTCAATCGTAAAGGATGAACCGATCGAACCGCCGGGGGTGCCGGCTTCCTTCCGCGTCCTGGTCAAGGAGTTGCAAAGCCTGGGCCTGGCCGTAGAAGCGGTGACAGAATCCGGCGAGGTGATCCGGTTTGGTAAGGAAGATGATAAACGCGCCCGTCGTTGGGCGGGTACAGGGCTGATGGATCTGGCCAGAAGCCGTCATTAACAGTTAGTTGAGAGGGAGGAGGGAGAAAACGGCCGTTTTCTCCCTCCCTCATACCAAATTTGCCAACAGCGCGAAGGTCTCATGAAGACCCTGTTTCACCGCGTCATTTTTTGTTGACAACCGGTTTACTTGTGGTAAAATTCCCTTTCGTATGTTTGCTAACTAACTTCGCCCGGTAACTTAACCGAAGTTACCAATTGAATAAGTCATTAGCATGGAGGCCATCGAGTTTATCAACAACTGCGATGGCCTCCATTTGTCGGTAAGTAACGACATGTTTGCCTCAGATGGGGCCATGTCCTGGTTTTTGTGCCTCTGTCCCTGAAGCACCAGCCAGCAGTAGTTAAATAGTTTTTAAGGAGAAGAGCAAGCGTGCCCACAATTAATCAGCTTGTACGGAAAGGGCGCTCGGCCAAAGGCAAGAAAAGCACCGCGCCGGCCCTCCAGTGGACATACAATTCATTTAAGCAGCGTCGGACGCGGCAACCTAAGGGCGCGCCTCAGAAACGAGGCGTCTGCACCCAGGTGAAAACACTCACGCCCAAAAAACCGAATTCCGCCCTGCGTAAAATTGCCCGTGTCCGCCTGACCAACCACATCGAAGTTACCGCCTATATCCCAGGCGAAGGCCACTCCTTACAAGACCACTCTGTCGTCTTGGTGCGCGGTGGTCGTGTCAAGGACTTGCCTGGTGTGCGTTACCACATCGTGCGTGGCACGCTTGATGCTGGTGGCGTCAATAATCGCAAGAAGGCCCGTTCCAAATACGGCACCAAACTGCCGAAGGCAAAGAAGTAGGGAGATTGAGATATGCCAAGACGTTATCGTCCCGAAAAACGTGTTGTTGACCCTGACCTGCGTTACAACAGCGTCAACGTCTCCATGTTTGTTAACCGCTTGATGAAGCGCGGCAAAAAAAGCACAGCCCAGCGCATCCTCTACGATAGCTTTGAGTTGATCGAAGGTCGCGCAAAACGGCCGCCGCTGGAGATCTTTGACCAGGCGCTGAGCAACGTCATGCCGCAGATCGAAGTGAAGCCGCGCCGCGTTGGTGGCGCCACTTATCAGGTTCCCATGCCGGTCGAGCCGCACCGCCGCTCTTCCCTGGCCATGCGTTGGCTCCTCACCGCTGCTCGCAATCGGGGTGGCCGTTCCATGGCTGAGAAACTGGCTGCTGAGCTGATGGACGCCGCCAACAATCAAGGCGCTGCTGTCAAGCGCCGCGATGATGTGCATCGGATGGCCGAAGCCAACCGCGCCTTCTCGCATTTTAGCCGTTTCTAAATCCGCCACGAGTAGGTTGTATTAATGAGTCAAGTATCCTTAGATCGTATCCGGAACATAGGCATTATTGCCCACATTGATGCCGGAAAAACCACGACGACCGAGCGTGTTCTCTACTACACCGGTCGCATTCATCGTATGGGCGAAGTCCATGAAGGCACCGCCACGATGGATCATATGGTGCAGGAGCAGGAGCGCGGTATCACCATCACGTCGGCGGCGACCACTACGTTCTGGCTCGATCATCAGATCAACATCATTGATACGCCTGGCCACATAGACTTTACGGCCGAGGTACAGCGCAGCTTGCGCGTGCTTGATGGCGGGGTGGTTGTCTTTGATGCTGTTGCTGGCGTTGAGCCACAGTCAGAAACGGTATGGCGGCAAGCGGACGACTATAACGTACCGCGTATTTGTTTCGTTAACAAAATGGACCGCGTAGGAGCTGATTTCAGCCGGACTATTGGCATGATCCGGGACCGCCTGAAGGCGAACCCCATCGCTATCCAATGGCCAATTGGTCAAGAATCCGCTTTTCGTGGGATCGTTGACCTGCTGACGATGCAAGCTGTCGTTTGGGAAGATGATGATCTGGGGGCCAAACCAACCAGCGTCCCTATCCCCGAAGAAGTACGCGAAGAAGTTGAAGAAGCAAGACAGGCTATCCTTGACCGGATCATTGAGACGGATGAGGAATTGATGATGCGCTACCTCGACGGTGAGGAAATTGCGCCAGAAGATTTGCGCGCTGCATTGCGCAACGCAACGATTCGCGGCGAAGTCACCCCTGTCTTGTGTGGCACCTCATTGCGCAATAAAGGCATCCAGATTTTGCTTGATGCTATCGTCTACTACCTTCCCTCGCCGCTAGACATCCCGCCGATTGAAGGGGAAAATCCGTTCACGCAAAGTTTGGAAGTGCGTCACGCGGACGAGTCGGAACCTTTGTCGGCGCTTGTTTTTAAGATTGTGACGGATCCTTACGTCGGGCGTCTCGCTTATTTCCGCGTTTATTCCGGCGTCCTCCGCAGCGGCGAATCTGTCACCAATACCGCCAAAGACAAAAAAGAGCGCATCGGCCGTATCTTGCGCATGCACGCTGACCATCGGGAAGATTTGAAAGAAGTGCGTGCTGGCGATATTGCCGCCACGCTTGGTCTGAAAACAACATTTACCGGCGACACAATTTGCGCTTTGAATGCGCCCATCGTCTTGGAAGCCATTGACTTCCCCGAACCGGTTATCTCGTTGGCGGTGGAGCCGAAGAGCAATGCCGATCAGGACAAGATGGGTATCGCTCTCAAATCTCTTTCGGAAGAAGACCCCACTTTCCAGGTTAAGGTAGACGAGCAGACCGGGCAGACAGTGTTGTATGGCATGGGCGAGTTGCATCTGGAAGTGTTGGTTGACCGGTTGCTGCGCGAATTCAAAGTAGCTGCCAACGTGGGCCAGCCGCGAGTTGCTTATCGAGAGACAATTACGCGAACTGTTGAGAAAGCTGAAGGGCGTTTTGTGCGGCAGACCGGTGGGCGCGGCCAATTTGGGCATGTCGTGCTGCGCCTGGAACCGTTGCCGCCTGGCTCCGGATTTGTGTTTGAGAATGCTATCGTTGGCGGTGTCATTCCTAAGGAATACATCAACCCGACAGAGACGGGTATCCGTGAATCGCTCGACAGCGGTGTGCTGGCGGGTTATCCGTTGGTAGATATTAAGGCCACCCTGATTGATGGTTCCTTCCACGAGGTGGATTCATCTGAGATGGCCTTTAAGATCGCCGGTTCTATGGCTTTGAAGGAAGGCGTCCAGAGCGGTCAGCCTGTTCTCTTGGAGCCAGTTATGTTTGTAGAAGTTGTCGCCCCAGAAGATTATACTGGCGACGTTATAGGCAATCTCTCCGCGCGGCGGGGTAATATCGAAGGGATGGAACTGCGGGTTGAGGGCATTCAGTCTATCAAGGCGATGGTTCCATTGGCTGAAATGTTCGGCTACGCCACACGCTTGCGTTCTATGACACAAGGTCGCGGTACTTTTACGATGGAGTTTCATCACTATGCTCCAGTTAGCGAAGAGATTGCTCGTTCTGTAATGCGCGGCGGCCGGTAAACGGCCGTTGCCTCTAAACAAAAAATCCGTTTATAAAACTGTTAAGCCGGCTAACCGGCGACGAAACTAGTTTCAGAGAGGAAAGGGAAATTATGGCCAAAGAAAAATTTGTGCGCGAGAAGCCACACTGCAACATCGGCACCATCG
>CAYONK010000178.1:0-8275 GCA_964405285.1 uncultured Ardenticatenaceae bacterium | reverse complement strand
ACAGATTTTGGGTGGTTCTAATCTGTGTTCATCTGTGAAAATCCGTGTCCCATCTCTTCTGCGGTGAACGGTCACACCGATTTTAATCGGTGGCTTCTCCATCAATGCCCCAAAAATTCCCGATACCAGGCCATCGTCTCCGCCAGACCGGCCTCCAGACTGTAGATCGGCTTCCAGCCCAAGACCTCCCCGGCAAGCTCCGAGCAGAGGTATTGGTCCTGAATCTCGTTGCGCACCTCGTCCAAAATCACCGGCTGCAAATCGGGCCGCTGCGACAGGCTGATGACCGCGTTGGCCATCTCCAGCACCGAGATGGGGCTGTCCACGCCGAAATTGAAGGCGTGGCCGACCACATCGGGGCGGTGCATGTTTTCGGCGACGCGCAGGTAGCCGCGCACCACGTCTTTGATGAAGATGTAGTCGCGCCGCATCGTGCCATCGGAGCGGATGATCGGCGCTTCGCCGCGCAGAACGCTGCGGATGGTCCCCGGCACAATCCGGTTCCAGTTCAAATCGCCGCCGCCGTAGAGGTTGGCGCAGCGCGTCACCGTTACCGGCAGGCCGTAGGTGTGGGCGTAGGAGCGGGAGATGAGGTCGGCGCAGCTTTTTGAGACGTCGTAGGGGTGTTCGCCTTGCAGCGGGGCGCTTTCGCGGTAGGGCAGTTCGGCGTGCGTGCCATACGCTTTATCGCTGCTGGCGGTGATGATCCGCTGCACGGTGGCATTGCGCCGCGCCGCTTCTAAAATGACCCAGGTTCCTTTGATATTGGTCTCAAAGGTGGGCATAGGCACGCGGTTGGCGATGCCCACCTGGGTTTGCGCCGCCAGGTGAAAGATGGTGTCTATCTCATATTCGGCCAGGGCACGCTCCATCAATTCATAGTCGCAAACGTCGCCGCGCACCACATCAATCTGCTTGATCACGCCGGAGCGGGCCAGTTGGCTGTGGGCCACCCGGTCCCGAATCAGCCCGACGACGTGGGCCTGTTGGCTGACCAATTCGGCCGTCAGCCAGGAGCCAAGCAGCCCGGAACAGCCGGTGACAAATACGCGCTTATCTCGCCAAAATTCGTTGCTCAAGGTGTGTACTCCGTATAGTTGGGAGTTGGTAGTGGCTAGTTGGTAGTAAGAGAACCCACTATCAACTCCCAACTATCAACTCCCAACTACTCTTCCCATATCTTCCAGGGTGGGTTTTTCTGCCAGAACTGCTCCAGGAGCAGGGTGTCTTTCATGGTGTTCATGGATTGCCAGAAGCCGGTGTGGCGGTAGATCATGAGCTGCCCGGCGTCGGCCAGGTGGGTGAGGACGTCGGTTTCCAGGTTGACGTTGTCGCCGTTCCCCATGAGGGCCAGGGCTTCGCGCTCGAAGAGCATGAAGCCGCCGTTGATCCAGTAGGGAAGTTGGGGTCGTTCCACAAAACCGGTGACCAGACCAGACTCGGTGGCTTCGACGACTCCGTATTGCAGCTCGACTTGAACGGCCGTTATCGTCGCCAACTTCCCATGCGCCCGATGAAACGCCACCAACTCAGTCAGGTCTACGTCGCTCACGTCGTCGCCATAGGCCACGAAGAAGCGTTCGCCCGGCGCGTAGGCGCTGGCGCGGGCGATGCGGCTGGCCTTCTCCGTGTGCAGCCCGGTATCTACCAATGAGACTTGCCAGGGGGGGTGTAACGGCCGTCCGTGAAAATCAATCTCCGGGTGGCCATTGTCCGGGCCGCCCAGCGTGAGCGTCACGTCTCGCGTCAGCGCCTCATACTCCAGGAAATAGCGGCGAATCTGGTCCTGCTCGTAGCCCAGCGCCAGGACAAAGCGATTGAAGCCATGAGCCGAGAAGATGCGCATGACGTGCCAGAGTATCGGCCGGCCGCCCACCTCCACCAGCTCTTTCTTGCGGGTCGTCGAGCCGCGCATCCGCGTCCCCTGCCCGCCGCACACGATGATGACTGGAATGTCGTTCATGGGGAAAATGGGGGATTGAAGATTAGAGATTGGAGATTGACCGAATCTCCAATCTCCAATCTCTAATCTCTACCTTGCTCCGCCTCTACCGCCTGCCGCAAATTCTTGAGGAAGGGCGGGTAGACGATGCCCGCTTCGGTGACGATGCCGGTGACGTAGCGATGGGGGGTCACGTCGAAGGCGGGGTTGCGGGCGGAGATGCCGGCCGGGGCGATGGAATGGCCTAAAATCGAAACCACCTCCTCGCCGCTGCGCTCTTCAATCGGAATCAGGTCGCCGTGCGCCAGGTTCAGGTCAATGGTGCTGGTGGGCACGACGGGGTAGAAGGGCACGCCGTTCACCTTCGCCACCACCGCCAGCTTGTAAGTACCGATTTTGTTCGCCACGTCGCCATTGGCGGCCGTGCGGTCGGAACCGACGAGGACGAGATTCACCTGGCCGGTGCGCATGAAGTGCCCGGCGGCGTTGTCGGCGATCAGGTCGAAGGAGATGCCGCGCTCTTTCAGTTCCCAGGCGGTGAGGAAGGCCCCTTGCAGCCGGGGGCGCGTCTCGTCTACCAGGACGTGGATTTTCTTGCCCTGCTCGTGGGCGGCGAAGATGACGCCGAGGGCGGTCCCCCAATCTACCGTCGCCAACGCGCCGGTGTTGCAATGGTGGAGGATGGTGTCGCCGTCGCTGATCAGTTCCGCGCCGTGATAGCCCATGCGTTTGTTGAGGGCGACGTCGTCGTCGGCGATTTTTTGCGCGGCGCTCAGGAGGGCGTCGCGCACTTCGTCGGCGCTCTCTAATTCTTCGTCGGTGGCGACGCGCATCAGTTTGGCGATGGCCCAGGCCAGGTTAACGGCCGTTGGCCGGGCCACGTTCAATTTGTCTGCCGCCTGCTCTAAATCGCGCAATAGGGTCAGCCGGTCGGCCGCCTTGCTCTGTCGCGCCGCCAGGGCCAGACCGAAGGCGGCCGTCGCCCCGATGGCCGGCGCGCCGCGCACCACCATGTCGGTGATGGCCTGGGCGACGGCCGTGTAGTCGTCGTAGGCGACGACGATGAATTCCCAGGGCAGTTGTCGCTGGTCTATGAGGTTGACGGTGCTGTGTTCGTAGTTCCAAAATACTGTGCGCATATTTACCTTATAGTCTGGTAGTCTTGTGGTTTGGTAGTCTGGTAGTCTTGTGATTTTGTTTGTGCGGGATCATAGCACAGGCGGGTATGCCCTGCCACTTGGGGCAGTGATGGGCTAGGGTTTGCTGATGATGGGAAGGTAGACTAAATATTCTTCGATGGTGACGGTTGCCGTATCTGTCGCTGTCACGATGTCGCTTGGCCCGGCGTTGTAGGCGGTCCAGGTGGCGGTGTTGATGGTGGTTTGGGTGATTAAGGCCGTTTGCGTGATAAACGCGCTCGCCCCTGGCAGTAAGGTGAAGGGGAAGCCTTGCAGAATCACGCCCAATTCGCTGTCTTCCAGGTCATGGAAGGCCAGGGGGGCTTCGCCACTGTTGTGGATGGTGTAGCAATAGGTAACGGCCGTTCCCTGTTCAACAGTCAGGCTATCCGTCTCCGCGCAGCTGGATGGGTCCAATCCCACCGTCTTATCCAGGCTGATGGCTGGCGTCAGCAAGGTGACGGTGGCTGTATCCGTCGCTGTAACCAGGTTGGCCGGGCCGGGATTGTAGGCGGTCCAGGTGGCGGTGTTGATGGTGGTTTGGGTGATAACGGCCGTTTGCGTGATAAACGCGCTCGCCCCCGGCAGCAAAGTGAAGGGGAAGCCATCCAGGATGCTGCCCAGGTGACTGTCCGTCAGGTCATGGAGCGTCAGACTGACGCCGGTGGAATTGGTGATGGTGAAGCAGTAGGTAACGGCCGTTCCCGCCGTCACCCCAATCATGTCCGTCTCCGCGCAGGCGGACGAGTTCAACCCGACCGTCTTCCGCAGTTCCAGGCTGGGCAAGATGACAAATTCAATAAAGCGAGACTGACCGGTATACCGCGTCTGGACCAAATTGCCGCCCCGGTCAATCTCAAAAACGCCCCCGCTGGTCGCCGTGAGGATATTGCCATTCGGCAATTCGTAAACGCCGCGAAAGCCGGAAAGGCCAGGGGCGCTATGCACCCCAACCAACGCCCCGGCCGGGGTCAATTCCACCACGCCCACCTGCGCCCCGCTAAAATTGCCGATCAGCAAATTGCCATTCCAAATTTCCACGATCTGCTGCGGAAAACTGTCCACACCGGCCAGATCGGCGACATAGCTGCCGTCGGCCCAGGCGTAGCGCTTGACCAGATTGTTGTCAATGCTGCTCACCAGCCAATCTGTTTCCGGCCGGCCATAGACGTCGAAGGGAGAATCCAGGCCGCCGCTGCCGTTGGCGATAAAATTACCCAGGTAATTACCCGCCGTGTCAAACTCGGCGATGGCGTCGTTGTTGCTGCCAGATCCCACCGTCACCAGCAAGTTGCCATTTGGTCGCAGGGAGATGCCGCGAATGTTGTCTAGAATCGCGGTGTTGGCCCCGCCGGCCGGGGCGAAGATGCCCAGGTAATCGCCATTCAGGTCGTACTCATGGACCACATCTCGCGTCTGGTCGGAGATGAGGATGGTGCTGTTAGGGCCGAGGATGGCGTGGATGGCTGTGCCGGTGGCAGCGTCATCAAGGAGGATGAAATTGGGTTCCACCAACTCGCCGCTGCTGGCGTCGAACACCATCAGCCGTTTGTTGGTGGAATCTGGGATGAGCAGCACCCCCACACTGCTGAGCAGGCGTATCGCCTGGGCGCGTTCCTCCGGGTTAGAAATTAGACTCGCCGCCCGGCGCGGCGGTTCGCAGAGATGAACCTGGTAGCCTTCATCGAAGAAGCAACCTGGGGAAAGGGGGGCGTTCACCGCCACAAAACCGGTCTCTTCACTGATACGGTCCAGGTCTGGGGCGGGGGGTTGGGCGGCAACGGCCGTTGTCCACATCACCCACCCCACCAGCAACAAAGCAGCGGCCAACACCGCGATGGCTCCAGCAAATCGTTGTAAGCGCATCATTCACCTCCGTCTAGCGCTCTATCTACTCTATGCCGATTGGTTTAATGGAACAGTAATCGGTTAGCCCCTCAAGACCTGACAGGTGTCTAAAAACCGGTCAGGTCTGACGGTTACGGAAAACATTGTAACCCGTTTGCCCCTCCCGGCAAACGCCGCGAAGCTACTCGACACCACCCCCATTTTCTGCTACCCTGATCATATCAGTTTTTACCCACCCCTATCGCCCCCTACGCCCCACAACTCAGCCACGCGATTCAGCAACACAAGGAGATTGCCAGATGAGCGTTTACAAAATTATCGAGTTAGTCGGGACCAGCCCCCATTCCTGGGAAGAAGCGGCGCGTTCAGTCGTCGAACGAGCCAACGAATCTCTGCGCGACCTGCGAGTGGCCGAAGTGGTCAAGCTGGACATGCGCCTGGATGATGGCGTCGTGGTAGAATATCGGGCGCGGGTTGCCCTCTCCTTCAAATTTGAAGACGACTAACAACCCGTGATTTTGCCGTAGAGACGTTGCCTGGCAACGTCTCTACCCCCAGATGATGCGTACCATCTGGCGCGTCGTCGCTCTGGTTTTATGAACGGCAGTTGCCGTCGGCCTCCCCCTCCTCTAAGGCCGAAACCTGACAGGTCTTTAGTCGCCTGAGCGCTTACAAGGGAGTCACCTATGAGCCGCCTGACCGCCAACCCCAAACTGTTTGTCGCCCTGCTGACGTTGGCGCTCTTCTTCCTGCTCAACAGCCTGCCGCGGAGTCGGACGGAGATGGGCGGTCAGTGCGTCTCTGGCCTCGACCAACCAGAAGAGACCCGCTCGCGGCTAGTTACAACGGTTCACGGGATGCCGCTGCCCAACCTTATGGTGATGTCCGATAGCTGCTTTGGCCTTCGGGGAATCTCTATTTCTTGCTTGCCGGGCGTGATGGTTTTACCTGATGTGAGGCTGTTCGATCTACTCGCCAACTGCTCCGGTGTGGCGGGACTCATTGTTTGTTTTGTCCCGCTGGCGCTTAATCTATTCGCATTTGCCTTGTTTGGTTGGGTTCTCTACGGTCTGGTTGTGCGTTTTCGCTCTCTGTGGTTTCATGCGTAACAGTACCCTCACCACCCAGGTCATCTGGCGCGTCGTCGCCCTGGTTTTGTTAACGGCCGTTGCCGCCGGTCTCCCCCTCCTCTGGCTAACGCACCAACAGACCACCGCCCAGGCGTGGCGCCTGGCTGAACAAGGCCACACCACCACCCAGGCCCTCTTAGACGGCCAACAAAGCGAACTGGCCCGCCTGGCCCTCCTCACCGCCCAACGCCCCACCCTGCGCCACTTCGCCGCCAACCCCGACGAAGACCCGCCAGCGTTCGCTGCCTATCTGGAGGTGTTGCAAGCGGGCGCGGGGTTGGACGCCTTGCTCGCCTGTGGGCTAAACGGCCGTTCCCTCGCTCCCACCCCCCTCGACTGGTGCGATCAGCCCATCTACAACGGTTTCTACGTAACGGAAGAGGGGCGGGTCTGGCTAACGGCCGTTTCCCCCATAGATTCCGACACGCCCCCCCTCGGCCGGGTCATCGTCGCCCTGGCTTTGGACGACGCCTACGCCGCCCGCCTGGCCCGGCAAACCGGTTTGGCGCAGATGGTGCTTTGGGAGGGACCGGCCGTTGCCAGCAGCCTGACTAATCCACCCGCCGCGCAAACCATCGTCCTCGGCGGCGCCGACGACCTGACCCGGCTGCGCTTCACCGCCGACGGCCACGCCTACTACGCCCTCCGCGCCCCCCTCACCCCGGACGGCCTGGAAACCATCGCCGCCCTGCCGGTAGACGACGTGATTCAGGCGCAGCGCAACCTCATCGGCGTCATGGGCGGCACGATTTTGCTCGTCGCCCTCATCGCTTCCAGCCTCAGCGTGCTGCTCGCCCGGCGCATCGGCCGGCCGTTGGAAGCGTTGGCCCAGGCCGCCATCACCCTGAGCTGGCGCGACCTGAACACCCCTGTCCGCATCCAGACCGAAGTGGCCGAAATCGGCCAGGTGGCTCAGGCACTCGAATTCGCCCGCGTGGAGCTAAAACAGGCGCTCACCGATTTGCAGCGGGAAAAAGAGGCCACCGACCGGCTGCTCGCCGCCATCGTCGAAGGCATCGTCACCCTGGACCAGGAAGGGCGGATCACCTTCTTCAGCCCCGGCGCGGCCCGCATCACTGGCCGCTCCGTTGATGAGGCGCGGTATCGTTCCTGCGACAAGATATTCACCCTGGCGGACAGCCCGGAACCGTTCAGTCGCTCCATCCCCGCCCCCGGCGAAAAGCGTAAGGTGAATGTAATTGTGGCCGACGGCCGTCAGCTTACCCTGGCGATCACCGGGGCGCAGCTTGGCCCGCCGGAAGGGGGCGGCGTGGCTCTGGTCTTCCGCGACGTGACGGAGGAGGAGGCGATGAGCCGCCTGCTGGCCCAATTCCTGGCGAATGTCGCCCACGAATTCCGCACCCCGCTCTCCGCCCTGGCCGCTTCGATTGAACTGCTGCTGGACCAATCGCCCGACCTCAGCCCGCAGGAGTTTGGCGAACTGCTCAACTCGCTGCACCTGGGCGTGTTGGGCCTGCAAACCCTGGTAGATAATTTGCTGGAGAGCGCCAGTATTGAGACCGGCCGCTTCCGCGTCTTCACCCGCCCCTGCGATTTGCGCCAGGTAACTCTGGAAGCGGCCGCGACGATGGCCCCGCTGCTGGCAAAATATGAACAGCGGCTAGAGCTAGACGTGCCGGACAGTCTGCCGACCGTCACGGCCGATCCGCGCCGCATCGGGCAGGTGTTGGTGAACCTGATCGCCAATGCCAGCAAGTATGGGCCGGATGGGGGTGTGGTGGGGATAACGGCCGTTGCCCACCCCACCCACCTCACCTTCGCCGTCACCGACCAGGGGCCGGGCATCCCGCCCGAAGCCCGCGACGACCTCTTCCGCTGGTTCATGCGCCGCCCGGCCCACGACGACAAAACCCAATTCGGCGTCGGCCTCGGCCTGGCCGTCGTCAAAGCCGTCGTCCAGGCCCACCAGGGCGAAGTGGGCATAGACACTCCCCCTGGCGGCGGCACGCGCTTCTGGTTTACCATCCCGCTGTGAGATTAAGCGGTTCTTGTAGTTGCGTGGTTGGAAAATAGGGGGTGGGAAACGGCCGTTTGCCATGTTGCAATTCTGCGATCTTCTATGTGTTGACAAAAGGCAGACAAATATATATAGTGACATCATGCGCTATCTAAATTGGGATTCTGAAAAAAACAGGCTGCTGAAACAGCAGCGTGGC
>CAYONK010000177.1:0-8280 GCA_964405285.1 uncultured Ardenticatenaceae bacterium | reverse complement strand
CACAACCTGGCAGGCGGACTCCACATCCTTTGGCCCCCGGCCATATTCGCGCACCAGGCCAATGATGCCCAGGAAGTCCAGGAAATCGGCTTCGCGCAGCAGCACCGCTTCGGTGGATTGCACCGGGCGGAAGTCGCGGTAGTCGTGATATTCGATGGATTCCAGGATGACGGCAACGGCCGTTTCCGGCAAATCCAGGCGCGGCAAAATCAGCGACTCGGCCACCTGGCGGGAGCGTAGGGCGTGGTCAACGCCGGGCTGCCAGAAGCGCGGGTAAGCGCCCCAATCGTGTAAATAGGTGGCAATGGTAACGTCCGTTTCGTCATACACCATCTTCGAGCCAATCAACCGAATCAGCTTAAGAACCCGCCGCACGTGGGATAACTGCCAATGGTCCCCTTCGGCGCGGGTCATGGCGATGACGTCGGCCAATGTCAGGGCGCGTTCCGGGGGAAGAGCATCTATCGTCATGACTGATCTTCCTCACCTAGCTGCTGATGGCCGCCTGTTCCGCCCGATCTCGCAGCGTCAGCAACATCTTGCGCTCCATCAGAAATTGAATGAAGTAGGTCAGCTTAATGGGCAGTTCAGGCTCCATCGCCATGTTGGAACGCAGCAGCAGACGGGTGGAACCATCGGGCTGGGGAACCAGCACAAGCTGCCAGGTATCAATGCACGGCTCTTCTGCTTTGCCTTCCATGCCGAAGCACAACAGCACGGCCTCGTTTTCGACCAACTGCTTCACATACAAACCAGGGCCGGGGTTCAGCACATAATCCTGGGGTGTGAAGCGCCAGAAGTCGCCCACCTGTACATCCTGGTATTCGGGCACGATGCGATCAACGGTATGCACGTTCAGGCCAAAGAGGTTTTCCAGCCAGTCATAGCTGTACATACCGCCTCGGTCTACACCGATTTGCAGCAGCCAGGGATAAATTTCCTCTGGGCTGGCCTTGATGGTAATGCCTTTGGTGGAGCGTAAATTGGCTTGCGGTACGATGTCATCACCGGGCAGTGGGGCCTCGATTTCGGCGTCGGCGGCGCCCCACGTTTTCATCCAGGGCCAGAGAAAGAGCAGGTAAACGGCCGTTACCACCGCCCACACGCCAAAAGTGATCAATACAATACGCCAGAAACGGCCGTGCCTCTGCCGTTTTTCCGGTAAATCTGAAGTTGTTGGGATAGGTTGAGATGTCATAAAAAGTTCCTTATGCTTAATTGGGAGTGGACAGGTGAGTTTCCTCCAGTCCGGCGATGCGCCATTGTCCCTGGCGCAAGGCAGCGTGAACCGCTTCACAAGAGATATTTAGAACGTATGCAATCTCGTCAAAACTCAACTTGCAGGCATAGCGTAAAGCCAGCGCCCCCCGATCGAGAAGCGGGAGGTTGTTGAACAAAATTTGGGCAGCGTCAACGGCCGTTTTGCCCTCATGAACCTGGCTGGCCGGCCACTGCGCCAGACAGCGGCGGTGGGCGGCAGCCAATACGTCCAGCACAGAAACGGCTGGGAAATGCGGATAAACATGCTGGAAAGCCATCGCCGCCACGCAGTCAGCCGCGGTCGTGTCTGCCAACATCCGGTAACAGAAAGTGAAAACGGCCGTTTCATGCGCCTGCACAAACTGCTCAAAGGAAGCACTCCCAGTCTGTAAACCCGATTCAATCTGCATTCGTTTCCCTGCCCGATCAGATATAAGAAGCACACCGCCAAAGTCTCTGCCGGTAGGATTGCTTACGGCGCAGCGGTGACGGTGAAACTGCTGTTCAACTCAGCCACCACCTTGTCGCTGCCATCAAACGCCCACACGGTCCAGGTGTAGCTGCCCGGTTTTAAGGCGGGCGTCACGGCCAACGAAGTCTCGGTTGTCACCTCATCCAGGACGACGACGGGTGGGTAAGCCGCATCGTCTATCACGACGACCTGATACCGGACTGCGCCAGGGTAACGTTGCCATTGCAGCACCGGTTCCGGGCTAACGGTAGCGCCGTCCGCCGGGGCGACCGGTTCCAGGACGTCTTTGACGAAGAAGGCGCTGTTGAGTTGGGCGAGAACGGCCGTTTCTCCATCTTGCGCGAATACTGTCCAACTGTAATGGCCGGGAGCCAGCGGCTGCGCCACCGCCAATAGAGGTTCGGTTACGGTCTGGTCAAGGACAACTTGCGGCGGGAAGGCCACATCATCCAGCATGACGACGTGATAGCTGACCGCGCCGGGGAATGCTTCCCACTGCAAAACGGGTTGGCTGTCTACCGATTCCTCGTTTTCCGGCCAGATGGGTTGCAGGGTGGGAACGGCCGTTGTCTCTGCCACCGACAGCGAGTGAATCACTGCGTCCAGCGCCGCCAAATCCGGCGTAAAAGCGGCCGTCGGCTGCTCATCGAGCAGCGCCAACGTCTGCGCCAGATAGCCTTGCCAATCTGCCATGAGCGCCGCCCATTCTGCCTCGCTTAACTGCGGCGAGTCGGGCAAAGCGGACAGGGTAACAGGGAAGTAGGCGGATACATAGGTCGCGTCGTCATCCGTCAATCCCTGGAAGGTGTAGAATAGATCCTGGTTGCTGATCGGAACCGGCCCCTGGCTCAACTGCGTCAGGTAACGGATGCCCTGGCCCTTGGCAAAGGACAGATATTCGGTCTGGGCGCGCAGCGTTTGCACGGCGTTGCTGGGCGGCAGCATGGTCAATCCCAACTGTTCCGCGCCCTCGTTTGGCGGGACAACTTCCAAGGTAGATGTATCTGGCTGCTCGGCCAAAAGCTGCTGCAAAGCGGCCACAATGGGCTGCACTTCGGCATTCAATTCGGCCGTGGGATAGATGTGAATCTGGCCTTCGGGCGGAAGATACTGGCCCAAGGGCATGTGTTCCTGTGGGCCGCTGTTGTAGGCAAAGGTGAAGACGATATGTTCCGGCGGCCCCCACATCATGCCGGGTCCTGGTTCGGCCGGCTGCGCCGGGACCAACTCCGGCCAGACGCTGTCGCCGGTTGCCTGGTCAAAGGTAAATGCCGCGCCGAGGAAATTGACATCCTGACGGCCGTTTTCGCCAACGAAAATCGTGCCATCCAGTTGGTTGCCCCACAAGCCATGCGTCCCCACCTGAAACAAAGCCGATGGCGCGGAACCGGTTAGTTGGTTGAAGGAGAGGTCTATTTCGTATAAAGCCGGGAGTTGGCCCAGACCAAAGGGGATGCTGCCGCTGAGTTGGTTGTTGCGCAACCTGATAGAAGCCAGCGCCGTGGCGTCGGCCAGTGATTCAGGAATGCCCCCGCTCAGTTGGTTGTCAGAGAGATTGAGGGTGTGCAGGGCAGTCAATTTGCCCAACTCGGACGGAATGGGGCCGTTGATTTGATTGCGGGGCAGCATAAGCCACTGCAAGGCGGTCAGGTTGCCTAAAGTCGCGGGCAGTGAGCCGCTAATCTGGTTATCGGACAGGTCGAGGTCAACCAGGTTAACCAGACGGCCGATTTCCGGCGGGATTGACCCAGTAATGGCATTGTTGTGCAAATCCAGCACCCGCAGTTGGGGCAGATCTGCTAGCGCAGCGGGGAGTTGGCCTTGCAGGTTGTTGAAGTAGAGCGCCAGAGTGTCCACGTGGCCGTCGGCGCAGGCAACGCCGTACCAGCTACAGGGTGTGTTTGTCTCCAGCCAGCCGGTGTGGTCAACCCAGTTCGCGCCCTGTGTGGCTTCGTAAGAGGCCACCAATGCCTGACACTCAGCGGTGGGGATTTCGCTGACGACCATACAGTCGAAGGCGCTGGTGGTGGTGGGGGTGGGGATCGCGGGCATAACGGCCGTTGCCACGGTCTCGCTCCCAACCGATTCCACTTCTGTTTGGCTTAGCCCGCTACAGCCGGCCAAAAGCAGCGCGATGAGCAGCGCTATTATCAATTTCACAGTGATACGAGACATGGTTACCTCCCAGGCAGATAACATCATCCGCCTGAATTCAAGCTATATTTGGGGTAACTACTAAGCCTGCCGAGAGACCCGAAGGGTTTTGTAATCGTAGGGTCTCAACTGCCAGTGGGCAAAACCCTTTAGGTCTTAGCAGTTACTATTTGGGTATAGTTTAGGATAGGAAGGGAACGGCCGTCCTCTACCCAAAGTTAGGCTACTGGTTATATATTTTGCCAGAAACAGACCGGAACACGGTTACGGCTGCGGCCGAAAGCCAATCTCATCCAGATAGATAGCCCCGGCCGCCTCGCCCGAAAACAGGAAGCGAATAGCATGGATCTGGTCTGGCTGGAATGCCGGAGCAACCGCCTGAAAAGCGCTCAAGGGCAGCGTATACATCTGCAAGACGACCTCCTCCGGCCTGACATCGCCGGGGAAGCCGTTCAGCCCGGCCAGCCAGTTGGCTTTGACCAGATGGGCGGGCAGCGTGGGCAGGATTGGGCCAAAGTCGCTTATGGGCAGGCGGGCAGTCTGACCAACGACCGTTACCAGTTCCACCCACACATCGCCCGCCACCGCTTCACCGGGCACACTGGCCAGAGCAAACGTCAGACTGTGTTCCGGCGACAGGCCCCAGGCGGCCGCCTTCTCTTGCGGTAGGGTGATCGCATAACTGGGCTGCGCACCGGCGTCCCAGGCCAGATGCAGCGCTTTGTTGCCCTGTTCGGTCTGGCCGTCGCGCAGCTTAAGCGTTTCCACTTGGGCGAAGGTCATCCCTTGGGCCGCAGCCGCGACCCCGGCCACTTCGGTGGCGGCCAGCGCCGAGCTGCCGCTGTTGCTGTCCACCGGGATGAGGGACGCCTCTTGCAGCTGCGTCACCACAATGCCTGGCGGCAGCCAGTTGAAGGCCGCCACTGGGTTGCCGAAGACAGCGCGATAGCCGGCTTCGTCGCGCAGGGTGGCATTCAAGAAGCTGGTGATCATCACTTTAGCCGCCTGCTCTTGCTCCGCAGCGGTGAGCAGCGGGGTGCGGTTGAGCAGCAACGAGTTGTACAAACTACGATCCTTGTTTCCCTACACGCTGTTGAATTGGCCGTGATTGACCTGGTAGACATAGGCCAACGCCTTGAAACCGTCCGGGTTTTCGCTGAAACGCGCCCGGTTGTACTGCTGCTGTCCATAGAGGAGGAAGGTGTCGGCGTCGTGGCCGCCCGCCAGCAGCAAGTAGTTGCTCTGGTCGAGCGTGGGTTTGCGCCCACCCGGCCCGGCGTAAGTGTCCGAAGGGGCGATAGCCACCACGCCGCGTATGCCAAAGCCAAAATCGCTGGTGGGGGAAACGGCCGTTACCGGTTCCATCGCCTGCCGGTTCAAATGCTCCGCCCAGGCTACCGCTTCGCCACCGCGCGAATGACCGATAAGGGCCACCCGCTCCAAATCCACTTTGCCGTTGAACAGACTGCCGGGCGTCTCGTTCCAACTTTGCCACTGGCGCAAATGTTGCAGCAACAGCCAGGCGCGCAGCGGCATTTCCTCAAACTTGCCGTCAAAGAACAGCAGGCCGTTGAGGAAATTCTCGTCTACCGAGACGGCGATGTACCCCTGGCTGGCCAGATGTTCACCCAGGTAAGCGTAACCGGGTTCAGAATAGTCGCTCATGGCGTGATTGCCATGCACGATGAGGACGAGCGGGAACGGCCCCGCGCCGTCGGGGTACCAGACCAGGCCGTTGAGCGGCAGTTGGCTGAAATCGAACCCCCAATACCAACGGAAAAAGGCGTTGACCGGGCTGCTATAGCCGCTGAAGATACGCGACCCGTCTACGGCCGGGGTGATGAGGCTGGCGTCCGCGCCATATTCGGGGCGACGGCCGTCCACGCCGCTGCCGTAGCTGAGGGTTTGCACGGTATAGGGGCCAGGTTGACCGGGATTTTCCAGAGCAAGGGTGGGGACAACGGCCGTTTCCGGCAGCGCGGCCACATAACCAGCAAACCCAGGGTTGAATAGCCAAACGACAAAGGCCAGGATGAGCAGCGCCGGGACGCCAATGAGAGCGATTTGGGCCGGGCGGGAACGGCCGTTCATCCGGGCCAACGCCACCATCACCACGGTAAATCCCGTCAAGACAATCGCCAGTTCCCCGGCCACCGGCAGGATGATGGATTGAAAAAAGCTGTTCGGCCAGAGTATGTCTCCGGCAATGTAGACAAACGCGCCGAAAATCCGGCCAACCGGCACGGGGGAACCGATTGCAGCGCTCGCGTGCCCCAGGCAAAGTGGGTCAGGCGGCACACAAGACCGAGTACCTTCCACAAGAGAATCGCCAACCCTTCCCCGGCAAAAAGGATGGCAAAGCCGAGGAACCCCATCACCGCCGCGCTGATCACGCGGGGGACGCCCAGGGAAGCTTCCAGACCCATCAGAGCGGAGACGACAATGGACCCAGCTGTGACGCCTTTGGCGAAAGCGTGTAGGGCGATGAGCCAGGGGGATGGTTGAAGGGAAACGGCCGTTTGCGTTTCTGGCACATCGGTAAAAGAAGTGGTTGGTGTATTCATAAAGGACTCGCCTCTGGGGCTTTATCTATTCCCCTTTCGTTACCCTACATCTTTGCTCGCTAAAAATCAACGCCCCTGCTGTTAGTTCAGCGTCACGGACCCCAGGGGAAGGTGAATCGTCAGGTCCAGGCGGTCTGGCGCGTTTTCATACCCGGCAGTTTGCCAGATATTTTCCTGGCCGTCCACCGGGCGTAGCCTGCCGTTGTTGGCGTTGAAGCTGCCCAGGGCGCGATCCACCTCTACGCGGAGCGCTATGCCTGGTGGCAGGTGCAGAGTGACAGCCCCGGCATTCACCTCCAGGTTGATGGCATGACGGCCGTTTTCCGGCAGAGTGATCTCAGTGGTGGCGGCGTTGGTGGCCAGGTTGGCATTGTAATCGCCGCCGGGCAGTAGCAGTTCCACATCGCCCGCGTTGACCGCCAGCGTCAACGACTCTAACTGCAAATCGCGCAGGTCTAACAGCGAACGGCCGGCAACCGCTTCCAGCTTGAGGGCTGCCGGGACGCTGCCATTCAGCTCCAACTGCCAGCGATTGCTCTCGCCATACCGCTGCCAATAATCAGGCAAGAAGACCCATTCCTCGCTCTGGTTCTGCGGGGCCAGCCGGACAGATGCCCGGCTGCCGGTGACGCGCGTATCAAACAGGTAATTATCCTGATAAGTGATGGTCCCGGCGATCAGATCGTTGCTGTCTTCCAGCGCGGACAGATCGGCGCCGGGCGGACCGATGACCAGGTCGTAAACGGCCGTTTCCACCCCATTCGCCCTAAACTGAATCGGTTCCGTCTGCCAGTCGCCAGTTTCCAGTCGGCTGCTGAAGGGCGTTCCCCCCAGGCCATTGAGCAGCACGTAGCCGAACAACAGCACCGCTATCAGGGCGATGCCGCCGCTCAACAAGGAGGCATATGGCCGTGGCGCTTGCAAAGCCAGCACATTCAACCCCAAAAAGATGAGCAGCAGCGGCCACAAACGCAGGACGTCCAGCCAATACAAGTCTGTTACCAGGTTCAGACGGTTAAACAGGAAGAACAGGCCAAGGGCGATGAGGACAATCGGCCCAAACAAAGAAGTGTGCCGTGGCTCACGGTGTGATAACTGAGACATCGCTCCTCCCTTTATGCTTTTTCCCAACCGCCGCGCAGATTGCGCAGCAGCAAGAAAATGCCCAGCACAATCAGCAGCAGCGGCAGGCTGTAACTTCCCAGGCTGTGTCCATTGACGCCGATGACGAGTTCAAAGAAAACGGCCGCTACCACAAAGATGATCAGCCCAACCCGCACCAAATCTTTTCCTGTGCGCACCAGTTCAGCCCGATCGGCGCGATCCTGGATGCTCCCTAACAGCCACATCCCCAGACCTGGCCCCGTTGGCGCGACGAGCGCCCAGGCATAAGACCAACTGGCCCATAAATTGGTGAGGTTCTGCAGCGACAAGATGACGCCCACCATGGTGACAATGCCGCTGACCATGGCCAGCGCCTTCCCCGTTTCCCCCTCCAGGGTCAATGCACCGAAGAAGAGGAGTACGCCAGGGATGATGATGGTAAGGGGCCAGAGATAGCGGCCCAGGTGAATGTCAAAGAGTTGACCTAACAGAAACACAATACCTAAGGCGATCAACAGTATGCCGCCGAGGGCGCTGCCTCTCGTCACGGCTGCCGGTTTGATTTGCTTTTCCATTTTATTTTCTCCTTTTTGGTTGCTGTAGATGAGTTTCTCAGCCAACCGCAACCAAGACCATTCTTTCAACTCTTACGCCGCCCGGCTTGGCTTGCTGCGCAGCAGCACAATCCCCAGCCCGACGAACCAGATGATTTGGCTCAAGCCAAAG
>CAYONK010000176.1:0-8324 GCA_964405285.1 uncultured Ardenticatenaceae bacterium | reverse complement strand
CCTCTCCCGGAGAGAGAGGGAGCAAGTTCCCTCCCCCTTCGGGGGAGGGTTAGGGAGGGGGGGACGCTTACCCCTTCTCCAATCTCCAATCTCCAATCTCCCCCCTACGGCGCTTCAATCGTCGCAATTAGATTCTGCAAATAAAACAGATCCCCTCGGGCAAAAGCGGGCACGTCCAGATACTTCACCAACTCCGCTCGCGGCTCCTGCAAAACATACGCCTTCGCCAGGAACAGCGCGTGGTAATCATACAAATTCTGCATCGCTCCCTCGTTCATCACCCCATTATACCGGGCCACAAACCAGTAAGGCGCGGTCGTCTCATACTCCGCCAACGCCGCCTGCACTTGCGGCAGCGCCTGCGCCCGCAAATGCGCCCCCACCTCCGGATAAAGGAAGATGAAATTACGCGAGATATTCAACGTGCGCAGGTGATAACTGCCGGAGTTATTCAACCAATACGAATCCTTATCGAAAATTTGCACCCGCAGCGCCTTCAGCCGGTTCAGCTCATTCGTCACCTGCGTCCGCAGCGCCGCATCCTGCCCGCTCATCCCGGCCAACGATTGCAGCTCCAAAAAGCCCGTATACCCGGCGATGTAGGCATTCAACTGCCAGGGCCACCGTCTGAAGAAGTCGGTTGTGGCGATGTCCGGCACAGGCACTTGCAGCCTGCTTTTTGCCAGATTGTACGCCGGCCCCGCCTGCTGCGGGAACACCTGGGCATACTGCCACAGCGCGTAAAAATTATGTGGCGGATATTGCCAGGCCCAGCGCGTGCCCGGCCCGGTCGAATCGCCCATTTGGGCCATCGCCGCCGCCACCTCCGGCGGGATCGGCATCGCTTCGCGCGCCGCCCCCTCCGCCCAGCCAACCCGGGCCACCATACCAGTTGCAAAATACCGGTTATAGTGGGCTTGCAGATAAGCAGCCAGTCCCGGCTGTAGCTGGGGCGAGACGTGAGGGTACGCGCGCGCCAACACATAGAGCGTATCGCCAGGGTTCTCAAAGTAGGAAGCCAATTCACGATAATTGCTGAATTGCCCACTGTTGTAATAGCCTGGCCGCAGAAAACCGGCTTCGATGATCTTGCTGACTTCGGTGTCGAGCAGCGTTTGTAGCGTTTGCGCCGTCACCTGCACGTCGTCTACGGCCGGCCGACTGGTCAACAACGGCAATTCGCCCGGTCCATTACCTGGACCAAAAGCAATCACGGCATTGCTGCGATGGACGTACAGCCGTCCGGCATACGGGATGATCGCGTTTTGGTCGCCGTGACTGTGGTAGATGCCATTCGGCTCACCATAATTGCCGCGCAGCCGCACCGGATCGGTTGGGTTTTCCACCAACCACATCTCATCGTAGCCGGGAGCCTGGGAGAAAAGCGGCCGGCTGTAATCCCACAGCGTGCCGCTGCCCCGGTTGGCGTCTATGCCAAAATAGCTGCCCACGCGGTCACAGCACAGATTGCGGTAAATCACCCGCCCGCCGCCAGAGATCGCCTGCGGTTCGTCAATCGCCGCCTGCCCGCCCACCACGCTCAGATAGCGCGGCGTGGCCGGGTTCCAGCCCATCACCTGCCCCTGGGAGATGCTGCCCCGCCGCCAGATATTGCTGCCGTAAAGAATCGCGTCCGGGCCGACGATGGGTGGATAGCGGTTACCCGACTGCGTTCCCCACATGGCGAAGGGGATGGTCTCCCGGTGGCCGTCGTTGTCTGAATCGAAGGTGAACTCCGTCCCGGTTGCCTGGTTCAACACAACCAACACGCGCCGCCATGGTTTGTAGAGATGGGAATGGGTGGCCGGATTTTGTTCATGGTATTCGGTGATCCGGCCGGCGTCTAGCACCGGCTTACCATTGGCCCAACTCTGGCCGCTGACAGCCGGGCCAAGCAGCGAATTGTCCGGCAGGCCGTGGAAGATGTCGTCGCGTTCCATGTAATAGTATTGGCCGTAGCCTTCGCCTGCCGCGTCCTGAATGCTGCCCGTGCCAGGGGTTAGACCGGTGCGGTAGCCGGTAGCCGCGGAGAAGATGACCTGGTCGCGGAAGATGACAGGCCAGTAGGAGTGGTAGCCATCGCCGGGCAGCTTGGCGGAACGCCAGACCTGGCTGCCGTTGCTGGCCCGCACGGCATAAGCGTGGTTGTCGTTGGCGGCGAAGTAGACCACCCCATTGGCGTAAGCAGCGGAGAGATGGATGGAACCGCCTGCCTGGAAGCTCCAGACCAATCGCCCCTGGTTGGTTGTGCCATGCGCGCCGATAGCGTATAAACGGCCGTCGCGATTTCCCGCAATGACCAACCCTTCCACCACCAGAGGATTTGTGTCGTACCCGGCACGCGCCCCACTAAAAGACCAAAGGTGTGCGCCGGTTTGGGCGTCTAGCGCATGCAATTTCTTGTCGTACCCGCCCACGTAGACCACCCCATTCGCTACTGTTGGGGAATTGCCTAATGGCATCTCTGTGTCAAAACGCCAGACGACCGCGCCATTGGCAGCGTTAAGGGCGTAAAGGCCACGCGCAGTAGCAACGTACAACAAGCCGTCACTGGCAATAATTTGCACATTCTGCGAGATATACGCCTCAATTGGCCGATACCATTCCAGGCGTAAATTCCCGGTGACTTCTTCAGCTGTCCAGGAGGTACGTTGCGGATTCGCGCCAACCATCGGCCAGCTCACTTCTGCCGGCCTGGCGATGGCGGGGAGGAAGATTGTGTGGACGTCCTGTATGGTGTTGGTGCTGGCGTGAGTGAGGGCAGTGGTGTGGCTGATCGTTAGCGGCAAGATGAGCGACAACAAAAAAAGCAGCACTAAGCTGCTACTGACTCTCGTAGTCATAGGATAAGAAACCTCTCATATGCTATTTGTAACAATGTTTGTAAGTTTGTCCGGTTACTATAATAAGTTTTTTGCCCGTTTCAACTTTTCTAATGTCATTGTATGGTGATCGAATTGGCTGTCACTAGGTAATTTGGGCCATTGACGCGGAAGCCGGTGTGGCGATGAATAGCTGAGCTTCTGTTAATCCGCTTCGTGTTTTTCTAGTCTCAAGCGCTCTGCGAAGTATGTTTAACCACTGACAGGAAGTCAACATAAGCCAGCAAGAAGGAGGGGGGAGCCAACGTCTGTAAGCCAGTTGGTAAGAGGTTAGTGCTAGGTTAGTATTGCAGACATAGGCACCATTCTAGACAGTCACACCTGGTCAAAACAATACAAAACAGGCAGATAATTTTATGGAAATCAGAGAACTTATTTCTCCAATTTTAAAGTGGTGGTGGTTAATTTTGCTTTCCACCATTCTGGCAGGCGGCACAAGCCTCTACGTCGCGCGCCAACAACCAGACATATATAGCACAACTTCTACTATCATCGTCGGTAACGCAATCGAAAACCTGAACCCCTCAAACACCGACCTAAATATCACTCAGCAACTTGCCACATTCTATGTAAATCTCGCCAACCGCGCCTCGGTGCGTAACGACGTTCGCCTTTCGTTAGGTCTGGACAGGCTGCCTCCTGAAATTTACGTGCAGCAAATCAACAACACCAACGTAATCGACATAAATGTCCGCGATACCAATCCGGCCCGCGCTCAGGCTGTGGCTAACGAATTGGCTCAGCAACTCATTCTGCGCAGCCCCTCTGCCCAGCAAGACGATATGGAGCGAGTCGCTTTTATCAACAAGCAACTTGATAGCTACGAAACAGCTATTGAGGAAACGCTCCAACAAATCGCCGAAAAACAAGCCTCTCTGGCCACCATGATTAGCGCCCGCGACATACGCCAGACTCAGAACGACATCTCCAACCTGGAGTCTACCTTGCAGACATTACGGCGAGACTATGGCAACCTCTTAGGAAACACCCAGCGAGGGGCGACCAACACCATTCGCGTTATCGAAGGGGCTGGGTTGCCATCAACACCTATCAACAACAACAACATGATGAACGTGCTGACGGCCGCTGTGATGGGGTTTGTGCTGGCTGCTGCGGCTGCATTCTTATTGGAATACCTGGACGACACCATTAAACTGCCTACCGAAGCCAGCCGGATAACCGGTTTACCCACTCTTACCGGTGTGGCTGAAATTGACGTTGAGGATCGGCTGGTCACCATTCATCAGGCCCGCTCACCGGTGGCTGAGGCGTTTCGGGTCCTGCGCACCGGCATTCAATTCTCTGCCGTTGACAAACAACGGCGGGCGCTCCTCGTAGCCAGCGCCACCCCTTTGGACGGCAAAAGCACCATTTCGGCCAATCTGGCAGTGGTATTGGCGCAGGCCGGGCATCGTGTCTTGCTCATTGATGCAGACCTTCGGCGACCCACGCAACATACGATTTTCGATCTGCCCAACCAACGCGGCCTCACCGATTTAATTCTGGAATTTGACGTAAACGCCCGACCAGAAGAGGCCCAAATCATCATCAACGATGTCGCTCAAGCCACCCGAGTACAGGGGCTGACTCTGTTAACCAGCGGTCGTGTCCCGCCGAATCCGTCTGAACTGTTGGGGTCTGTAAAATTAAAGCAGCTTATCGAACTGCTCTTGCAGCGCTTTGATTACGTTGTTTTTGACAGCCCCCCGGTTCTGTCAGTCACCGACGCTGTCGTGTTAAGCGCCCAGGTAGATGGCGTCATTGTCGTGCTTCGCGCCGAGAAAAGTCGGCGTGGTTATACCCGGCAAATGGTGCAAATGCTCCAAGACGTCAACGCCAATCTTATTGGCACTGTTTTGAATGATTTAAAAATCAAGCATGAAGGTTATGGCTCTTTTTATTATTACAAGGATCCATACACTTATGGACAGGAAGCGGCAGGAGCGGTGACTGACAACAAACCTCCAAGCAAGCTCCGCGCCCGCTTGGCCCAAAAGAAACCTGTTGAAGGCTCCGCTGGAAAATGAACCGGAGATTTCCGGTAAACCAAAAAGGGGTCCGTACCCATAGAGAGTACGGACCCCTTTTTGGTGTGTGGGGGTCTATCGTGTTTTTGGCCTGGTGCGTTTCCAGTTGCCCTGGCAGAAAACCGGTCAGGTCTGAATGGATACCTGGTGATTAGCCAAACAGATACCGGTAAACCGGGCGCATCTCTTTTATCCGCGAGAGTCTTTCCATTGCCCACACGGGGATCAACAAACCCAGGACGAACGTCAGGAAAATGAGGAAGAATTGCCAGGGGAGTAACCAGGGGATAAAGCTGGCGATAGCAAAAAGCATCAAATCTATGAGGAAAAAATGGCTGAGGTAGAGGCCGTAGGAATGTTTGCTTACGGTCTCCATGCGCCGCACCTGGGGGATAGCATTGCGTTCAATGAATGGGGTACACAGTAAGCCTATTGCCGCCGCTACGTATTGCATGACTGGCAGGTGGATAGCGCCATAAATATAGAGCAGATGGACGGCAAAAAGGGTGAGGCTTAGGGCTATTAACGGCCGTTTCCACGCCTGCAACCTCGCATTTACCCCCTTCGCGTTCATGCTATACACCAAACCCAGCGGGAAATAGATGGCATATTGCGCCAACGTCCCGCCGATGATCGGCACATCTCCGGGCATCCAATCCGGAAAACGAAATCCTAAAATCCCCGGCGCCTTGATATTCATAAGAACCAACTGCGCAAGACCAAACCCAATCACCAAAAACAATCCGCTCTTTCCTCTGGCGGCCTTGATCATGAACGGCGAAATAAGATAACAGAGGAACAAGAGCGGCACAAAGTGATAAGGAGAGCCAATGATCAGCTTCTTAAAATACTCCGTCAAGCTGTGCGCTTCGCCATAATGAAAAAATACCAGCACATACACCAGCACAGACCAGATTAAATACGGCCACAGCAATCGCCTCAGTGAATTACGCACCACTGTCCAGGAAATGCCAGGAGGATCTCCCTTAGCCGCATACGCCATAAACGCCCCTGAGACAAACAAAAACAATGGTACAGCGTATATGCCCAACTCATACAAAGGGATAACGACGAGGGTGTTAAGCCATCCTGAAAGCGGCGCAAGACCGGCGCGCATCCCAGCCATCGCAGTCAGATCAACCGCATGGTGGAACACAACCAGAATCATCGCAATACCCCGCAAAGCGGCAAACTGTCGGTTCATCATTGGATGAGGTTCCTATGGGAGGTGGGAACTCAATAAATGAGTTTCCCGAAAAACGCAGAGGCGCGGAGACGCAGAGGGTTTTTTCTCTGGTAATTCCGCGCCTCTGTGTTGCCTGTTTCGGCAGAATCAATCAATTATCCAGCAACAAGTCCCCTACAGGGGCGGCATACGCAAATACTCTGTCGTGCGTCGCTTTTGCTGAATATCATCGTACACGCGCTGGACTTGTTCTTCTGTCAGGTCCATTTCGCCAGCCACAACAGCCGCCGGAATGTCATGATCCAGCCCATACCAGATTAAGTCCATCGTTTCAAACGGCAAACGGAAGAAAAACTCTTCTTGAGTGCTGCCGGCGCTGTAAGTATCCGAAGTTGGCGGGCGGGTGCGGATTTCCTCCAGGATGTTCAGATGTTCCGCCAATTGATACACCTGTGATTTGTACAGGTGTCCGATAGGCTTTACGTCCATCGCCCCATCCCCGTATTTCACAAAGAAGCCCTGATCATGCTCGTTACGCTGCGGCGTACCGATGACGGCGTAATCATGCAGTTCAGCATGATAATAGAGCATGGCCACGCGGCTGCGTTGCTTAAAATTGGTAGCGGCCACAATTTGGCGGAACTGCGCCGGTCGCAGCCGCCGGGTTGTTTCCTGACCATCCGGCGCGACAATGGTTGCGCTGAAAAAGTTAAGCGTACGCGCGTCCATCAGCCCACCGGGGAGGGTGATCTTCAGCTTGTAGGTACTGTCGTATTCCGGGAAGATGTCTCGTACCGCGTCGTCACGACGGCGGTACGCGCCAAAGCCAAGCAGTGGGCCGGTCACGTCTTCCACCAGCGGCCTGACGCCAAACTGGCGGCACACGGCGTGTCCGAGGCGGGCGCTGTCTGGGCTGGATTCCATTTCCGGCAGCAAAAGGGCTACCAGCCGTTCCGGGCCGATGGCTTGCACGGCAATTGCCAATACCACAGCCGAGTCCACCCCCCCACTCACGCCGATGACGCCTCCTTTACGCTTCAGGACGTCAAAGACGTTGTGGCGCATCCTCTCAATGATCTGCTGTACTTCTGCTTCCGGGTCGAGTTGTAGGACGTTACGATGAAATTCTTGGCTCATAATGTTTTTAGCTTAATGTGATCACTTCTTTAATATCATCGCCTACCCCGATGGGAGGAGCAGGATCGAAATTGGCGATAAATTGTTGGTGGACCAATTGGGTTGAAAGCAAACCGGCCAGCATCATGTCGTCTGTTTCACCCAGGTGACCGGTGCGTTCGATTTTTCGGACCAGGCTGTTAACGGCCTGAGGGTTAAAGTACCCGGCCGCGCTAATCGCTTCAGGGGCCAGGATGTCGGCTACCCAGGATAACGGCCGTTCTCCCGGAAAAAAGCTACGATGAATCGGGGCGCGATACGGCCGTTTGGGTCGGTTCCAAATAGCGTCTGGCAACAAATCCTTAAAGGCCCGTTTCAAAATATGCTTCTCATCCAAGCCCCGCAATTTATAGTGCGGCGGCAGTTGATTGGCAAACTCAATCACCCGATGATCCAAAAACGGCACTCGCCCCTCCACCGAATGAGCCATCGCCACCCGATCCCCCTGAGAAGAAAGCAGGTACTCCGACAAAAAGATTGTCGCTTCCAGGTATTGGGCGCGCGACTGCGGATGCCATCTGGTGAAGTCATCCGGCAAAGAAAGCGGCTCCAGCAAATCCGCCGTCTGCCCAACAACACCGTTCAGTAAATCCGGGCTAAAGATCCGTTGCGTGCGTTGGTTATTACGCCAACGAATCGCATGAGAATAATCCAGGGCGGCTACATCTTCCAACCCCTTGCCAAAAAACCTCTCCAGATAAGCGCTGTTTCCCTGAGAAAGCTCGCCGATGTAGCCATACAGCTTGTGTAAAAGCATGGGGCGAATCGGCGAACCGGGTTGGCGCGCCCAAAAACGGCGCACCTTTGCTTCTTTGAAGATGTTATACCCCACCAGGAATTCGTCGGCCCCTTCACCGGTCAACACCACCTTGAAATCATGCTGCCGCACCAGGCGAGAGAGCAGATAGAGCGGCGCCGGCGAGGTGCGCATGATCGGTGTCTCCGTATGCCAGATCACCGCCGGAAACGCCTGGCCGATCTCCTCGTGCGTGGCGGTGACGATGTGATGATTTGTGCCCAGGTGTTGCGCCATCTGCCATTGGAAGGCGCTTT
>CAYONK010000175.1:6465-8331 GCA_964405285.1 uncultured Ardenticatenaceae bacterium | reverse complement strand
GTAGACGCGGCGGGCGAGGTCGTCGAGATTGAGTTCGGGTTGGGTGGTAGGGACAACGGCCGTTTCCGTTTCCGCCTCTCTTTCCATCCCCCCACCTTCCGCCGGTTCCCGCTGCAAACTGCTCACCGTCGCCTGTTCCCTGTTCACTGTTAACTGTTCACTGCTCACTGTTACTTGTTGCTTGTTCTCCGGCGGCCGTTTGCCGATGAGTTCCCATAAATCCCCCGGCAGTTCGCCAATTTCGGTTGGGATGGTGGTTGGTTGGTCAGTTGGTGGGTGGGCGGGTTGGCGCTGGAGAACGGCCGTTGTCGGGCGCGGCCGGCGCGGCAAAACCAGTTCCACCGAAGAATCCGTTGGCTGGCTGGCAGCCACCTTGTTGAGGCTGTCGCGCACCCTGGCGCGTTCCGGGGCGTCGGGAGAGAGGGTTGGTTGGTTGGTTGGGGTGGATGGGTTGGTTGGCTGGTTGGTGATATTGGGTTGGGGCAGGCGTTGAACCGGCCAGACGGTTTCGAGTGAAGGTTGCGCCGCCGGTTGGCGCTGCACCGGCGCAGCGGAACTGCCGCCGCCCGGCGCGGCCACGTTCGACGCTCCGGCAATGGTCACGTTGCCTCCGGCGCTGATGTCGCCACCGATTTTGGCGCTGCCCGCGATAGAGACGCTGCCGGAGACGCTCAGCCCGCCGCCGATTTTAGCCGGTCCGGTCGTCGCGCTGCCGCCCACCGTCAGGTCGCCATCATTTTTTAGCGCGGCGGTCGTTAAGCTCTGTCCGACGGACACGTTATCTGCTTTGACCAGGCCACCCACCTGGGCTGTTTGCCCGATGGTCACGTCCCCAGCGCTGAGGAGGGCTGCGCCGATAGTGGCCGACTGCCCAATCTGCACGTTCTCCGCCGCAGCCAGGGCGCTGCCGACCGTCGCCTGTCCGCCGACGGTGACGCTGCCGCCGCTCTGCACATTGGCTCCAGCGTCCAGGTTTTGCCCCACGATGGCCGCGTCGCCGAATTGGGCGCTGCCGCCGATGGCTGCGTTTTGGACAACGGCCGTTGTCCCTTCAACCTGCACCCCCCCGCCTACCGTTACATCTTGCCCGGCGGCAACAGGCCCGCCAATCGTCGCCGTTGCCCCAATTTGCGTATCACCGCCGCTGGACATCGCCCCGCCTACGGCCGTTGCGCCGCCAATTGCCGCGTCTCCATCCACAGTGGCCGAGCCGCCAACGATGGCGCTGCCACCGACCGTTGCCGAACCACCGACGGTGACATTGCCACCAGACGTCAGACTGCCGCCCACCGTCACCGCGCCGCCAGAGGTTGTCGCACCGCCGGTGGTCATCGAACCACTGTCTGGGGCAATGTCTGGTGACGCATCGGGTTCCGGGACGACAGGCTGCGGCGGCTTGCTTTGCGCCGCCGGGTCTTTCTTGCCGGTAAAACGGGAAATGTCCGTCGGGGCGTCAGTCACCGGCACAACCGGCTGCTCTTTTTGCTGATGAGCCTGGTAAATAGCCTGCAAACGGGACCAATCGGATTTCGGGTTTTCGATTTTGGGTTTTGGATAGGTGGTTGGAATTTCCGCTGGCCGGAGATCACTTTGCGCCGGGGAAAAATTATTTTGCGCCGGGGAAATTTTGGTTTGCGCCTGGGAAATTTTGGTTTGCGCATTGGAAAAATCAATCTCTGCGTTGGTGTTCAAAATCTCCGCATTGGAAATTTGGGGTTGGGGGACGATGCGACCGGGCGCGGCCTCGGCGGCGGCGGCGAAGCTAACTCGCGCCCCTTCCAGACCGGTGGCAGGGGAACGGAAAAGGGCCGAAACGGCCGTGTGCCGCAGCGCCCGCCGCACCAATGGGCTTTCCCCTTCCGTTAT
>CAYONK010000175.1:2223-6365 GCA_964405285.1 uncultured Ardenticatenaceae bacterium | reverse complement strand
GACTACTCGATTACAGACTCACCGTAATCTCGCCACAAGCCAATTCCAACGTCTGGATCGCCACGCTGTTCTCGCTGCTTTTAAGCTGCGGGCCGGTCCATTTCACCGGATAAGCGTCGGCGGCGTGCCAGGAGATGATGGTGTTTTTCTGGCTGTCGAGCAGAGAGATGGTTAACGGCCGTCGGCTGAACCGTTCCTCCATCGTCTCCACATACCAATCCACCAGCTCGCTCGCTCCCACGCCATTCTTCAGCACAATCTTCGCCCCCTTGCGCCGGCCGGGAAGCTGATGGGTGAAGGTGTTCAGCCCGCCCTCCTTCACCTCCTCAATCTCCCACTCAATCGTGGGCAAGGTGCATTCCGTAAACGCGCCATAAGGCGTGCCGTCCACATCTACGACAAAACGAAAAACTGCATGGGTTGTCTCGCGCATAGTCGTTTCGTGACTACCTCCGTTTCCGTTCCCGTTCCAGGCGTCGCTCTTCTAAGAGCAGGGCATACACCCTATCGGCGACCTGCTGCACAAGCTCCGGGGTAATGGCTTGCGCCTGTTCGCCGGGCGTTTGGTTGGTGGGTTGGGGCGTTTGCTCCATTGCCAGATCGTCTCTCTCAACGATGTCATTCTGAGGCCGAAGGCCGAAGAATCCCAACCGCCTGGGGATGCTTCGCTTCGCTCAGCATGACAGGCTGTCACTCAGTCGCTCAACGGGGCAACTTGCAGATTGAAGGAGGCGCTGCATGAGGGGCAGGTCGCGCCCACCAGGATCGCCTCGCTGCTGTTCAGGCGCAGGTAGAGGTCTTCCAGGTAGGCCAGGTCGGCGGCGAAAAGGCGTTCGATGATGGTGGGGGTAACGGCCGTTATCGTCCCCAACGCCACCACCACCCGGCTCAACAACAGCACCGGCAAATACGCCCGGTTCGCCTGCACCCGCGCATCGCGCAGCGGCTCAATCTCATCCAGCGCCAGCGCCAACCGCATTCGCCCCTGCCGATGAAGCTGCCCCACCTCATCCAGATAGCCTCGCGGCAGCGTGAATTCAAATTCAACTTGCATGATAGTTGATAGTTGGGAGTTGTTAGTTGATAGTGTCATGCTAACAACTATCAACTAACAACTCCCAACTGCCTCACTTCACCCGCGAAATGTACTCATGGGCGATAGTCAATTCTTCGATGCCAATTTCGTTGCTGTCGGCTTTGGGCTGGGGGCCGGTTACTTTCAGCGGCCAGGCGCGCTCGAAGTTCCAGCGGGCCACCTCCTCCAGCTTCTGATTGAACATGACGATGGAGCCATCGCGCCGCGCGCCATCCACGTCGCCATCCTCCACCTGCTTGCGCCAATCCCAAATGTCCATGCTGGCGGTGATGCCCCGCTTCAGGACAATGTTTTCCCACTTCAGGCGACCGGGCAGCTTGAGTACCACCTCCTGCCCCTTTTCCGTCACCACCTTATGCTCAATCGCCTCATGTTCGGACCCCAGGCCAGAACACTCGGTAAAGTAGCCGGTGACAACGCCCTGCATGTCTACGCCAAAATGAAAACCAACAAGCGGATCTGTACGTTCTGCCATTTTAAGTCTCCTTAAAAGGAATGATGAATGCTGAATGCTGAATGTTGAATTCAGCATTCAGCATTCAACATTCATCGTTACGCCTCGGCGTTCGCCCCGGCCCATTGGCTGATGCGGAAGATGACGAATTCGGCCGGTTTCACCGGAGCCATGCCGATTTCGATAATCAACTGGCCCAGGTCGCGCACTTCTGTCGGGTTCAGCTCTTCGTCGCACTTCACGTAAAAAGCCTGATCCGGCGTCGTCCCGAACAACGCCCCGCTGCGCCAGACCAGGCGCAAGAAGGAAGTCACGTCGCGGGTCACTTTGGCCCAGAGGGTGCTGTCGTTCGGTTCAAAGACCACCCAGCCCATGTTGGCCTCCAGCGACGCACCGACCATGATGAAGAGGCGGCGCACATTGATGTAGCGCCAGGAGCCATCGCTGGTCAGGGTGCGCGCGCCCCAAACGCGGATGCCCCGGCCAGGAAAAGCGCGGATGCAGTTGACGCCAATCGGGTTCAGCGTGTCCTGTTCCCCTTTGGTCAGGTTGATCTCCAGGTTGGTCGCACCCAAGACCACCTCGTTGGCCGGGGCCTTGTGGACGCCGCGCTCGCTGTCGGCCCGGTTGTAGATGCCGACGACGTGGCCGCTGGGCGGCACGAACTTGCTGGTTTGCGGGCTGTCGCTGAGATCGGCCACTTCTACCCAGGGATAATATAGGGCGGCGTAGGAGGAATCGAAGTTGACGTAGTTGCGCCACTCTTTGGCCTGCTGGGCGTTGAGGCCGGGCGGGGTGTCGAGGATGGCGAAGCGGTATTTTAGATTTTCGCAGTGGGCGATCATTGCCGTCTGCACTTGCTTTACCAACTCTTTGGCGGCGTTGGAGCCATCGTACCCGGCCATCAGGTCGGGGCAGAGGATGAGGCTGACGTCTTCGAGCGCTTCCAGCCCGTTGATGCCGGTGCGTTGGGCCACGTCGCCGATGAAGTCAACGGCCGTTAACGGTCCACTCGTCGGCGCGGGCGGCGGAGGCGGGGCGCTCTCCCCCTCTTCGCCCTCTTCCTTCTTCTTCGGCGCAGAGCGTGAGCGAGAGGTTGTCGCTTTTTCCTCGGCCATCTCATTCAGGGCGCGCAGGCTGACGACGTAACATGGCCCGCCGCCATTGGCGAAGTAACCGTACACGGCATCGGGCAAGAACGCCCCCTGGACAAAGCCGCCGAAGGTATCGGTGAACTGGGTCCAGTTGGTGACCAGGGTGGCGACGTTTAGCCGGGATTCCACCGGCACGCGCTCGCCGGTGGTCGGGTCTAGCGCCTTGCGGCTGGCCTCGGCGGTAACGCCGACAAAGGCGGCGATGGAGGTTCCCACCGCCTGAATCGGTTTGGCGCCCCGATCAACTTCTTCCACGTAGACGCCGGGGGATGCGTAACTGACTGCCATTTTCTTTCTCCTTAGATTTAGTCTTGTAGTCGAGTAGTCAGGTAGTCTTGTGGTCGGATGACCTACCCGACCCTCTGACTACCAGACTGCTCAACTACCAGACTGCTCAACTACCAGACTACTCAACTACCAGACTACCCAACTACCAGACTACCCGACTACTCGACTACTCGCGGCGGAGCGCGGTTTTTACAGATTTGTTGTTTTTTCATAATGAATCCGTCGTAGAGCCGTGGCAAGGCAACGTCTCTACAAATTAACGTTGTAATCTCCGGCGGGGACGGTGATGGGCTTCTCTTGCGGTTTGCCTTTGCCGGTCCAGGCGAGCAGGGTATAGCTGCCGGCCGGGACGCCGTGGAAGCGATAACGGCCGTTTCCATCCGTCTGCCCCATAAAGCCCGTGCCCTTCAGGGCTACCTCGACGCCAGCGAGCGGCTCCTGCCCTTTGCTTAGCGTGCCGCCGATGAGGGTGGTGAGAACGGCCGTTTCCCCATCCATCTCCTCGCGCCGCGGATCTTCGGACTGGCCCAGGCGCAGCGTCAGCGATTGCACAACCGGGCCGGTCACTTCACTCCAGGGGTCGAGCGCCAGGGTGATGACGTAAGGGATGGAGGGGCGCAGTTCATTGTCCAATGCGCTCCACACCTCGGCCGGATTGGTCAATTTGTCGTGAACAGCCAGCCGCGCCTGAATGTCGAACGTCGGGTTTTGCAGACTGCCCAGCAGCATGTCCTCCGGCAGAATGGGATGGCGGAAGAGGGCGAGCAGGCAGCGGGTGAGCAGCCGGTGTTCGTCGCCAGGATCGCTGGCCCAAACGGTGAGCATGTAGGTGCAGTCCACCCGGAAGGGGGTGCGTTTGCGAGCGGTGGGGTCGGCGGAACGGCCGTTGCCAGAACGGCCGTTGCCGTCCACCGGTTGCCATTGATGCTGGCGCAGCACATTATTCTCCCGCACATCGTAGAGGAAAAAATTGACCGTCGGTTTATTCAGCTTCGCGCTCCACTCGCGCGTCGGCTGGTCGAACTTCACGTCAATCTCCCCATTCTTGATGGGCAGTTCGGCAATCAACAGCTTTTTGAGGGTCTGGTCCAGGTCGGTAATCATGGGAATGGTGAATGGTGAATGGTGAATGGTGAATGATGAATTGAGG
>CAYONK010000175.1:0-2213 GCA_964405285.1 uncultured Ardenticatenaceae bacterium | reverse complement strand
GTTCACTTCACAATTCACAATTCAGACTTCACAATTCATAATTCTCTTCTTCTTCTTCCATCTCCTGCATTTGCAGCTCTTCCTCTTCTTCGGCGGGCTGGTTCATTACCAGGTCGGCGACGCTGTCGGCTTGCGCCTCGAACGGGTCGTCGGGGTCGTTGACGCTGAGTTTACCCTGGACGTTGGGCGCAGATGCGCCTTGCTGCACGACATGGGTCAGCTCGTGGGCGATGAGGCGCTGACCGTCGCTGGAGGCGGGGTCATAGGCCCCTTCGCGGAAAAAGACGTCGCTGCCGGTGGTGAAGGCTTCGGCCCCTAGCTGGCGGCTGAGTTGGTCGGCCTGGGCATCGGTGTGGATGGTGACGTCGCTGAAATCCTGGCCCATTGTCTGACCCGCCTTTTGGGCGATGGCGCTATCCAGGCTGCCGCCGCTGCCGCGCTGCTGCTGGATGGCAACGGCCGTTTCCTCATCCACCTCACTCGCCCCGTCGCCGCTGCGCTGGGCCAGAACGCGCTGCACAGCCGTATTGCCCACCGTCTGCTGCAACTGGGTGACAGTCTGGCTGTTTAGCCGATTTTGCGCCTGGTCGCGGGTGAGGGGGGCGGCGGCTTGGGGGGAAACGGCCGTTTTCCGCCCCGGCCGGTTCACATTCTTCTTATCATCTAACTGGTATTCGGCGGGCATCATACCTCCGCTGGTTAAGAAAGATTCACCACGGAGGCGCGGAGGACACGGAGTTTTTAAATATCTCCGCGCCCTCCGTGCCTCTGTGGTGCAACAAATAAACTCTCTTCAATCAGCCGCCCCATCTTCTGGTATTCGCGGCGGGCGGCGTGGAGCAAGTGGCGCAGGCCGACGGCCTTGTCATCCTCGGCGGCGAGGAAGGCGGCGGCCAGGATGATGTTGCGGATGGAGCCGCCAGCCAATTCAAAGCGTTCGGCCAGCAGCGGCCAATCCACATCCTCGGCCAGCGGGGTTTCCGGCGGCACATTGACCTGCCAGATGCGCTCACGGTCGGCCGGTTGGGGGAAGGGGAATTCGATAGCAAAGTGCAGACGGCGGGTGAACGCCTCATCCAGATTGGCGCGTAAATTGGTCGCCAGGATGACCACACCATCATACGCTTCCATGCGCTGCAAAAGGTAGCTGATTTCGATGTTGGCGTAGCGGTCGTGGCTGTCTTTCACCTCCGAACGCTTGCCGAAAATGGCGTCGGCCTCGTCGAAGAAGAGGATGGCGTTGCTGGTGGCCGCCTCGGTGAAGATGCGGTCCAGGTTTTTCTCCGTCTCGCCGATGTATTTGCTCACCAGGGCGGAGAGGTCAATTTTGTAAAGGTCCAGCCCCAGCGCCCCGGCCATCACGTCGGCGGCCATCGTCTTGCCCGTACCCGATTCCCCGGCGAAGAGGGCATTCAGCCCTTTACCCAGGGCGAGTTTGCGGTCGAAGCCCCAGGCGCCGTAGACGGTGGGGCGCTGGCGCACGGTGTTGACCATCTCGCGCAGTTGGGTCAGGGTGTCGGCGGGTAAGATGATGTCGTCCCAGGTGTAACGGGGCTGAATTTTGCTGGCTAACGCGCCGAGTTTCTGGTTGGAATGGGCGCGGGCAGCGGCAAAGAGGTCAGCTTCGGTCAGCGGTTCGCCGCGCCATTGGGCCAGGTCGCGGGCGGCGGCGGCGGCCGCTTCGATCTGGCCGGGGGTGAAACGGAATTGGTTGGCGACAGCTTCTAGCGGCAGCCCTGTGCCCACTTGCTCGCGCCAGAGAGCGCGGCGGCGGGCGTAGTCGGGGGCGGCGAAGGGAATGGTGAACAACGGCCGTTCCCGCTCTCCCTCCGCCCCAAAAACCACTTCTCCAGCCAGGATGATGGTGTGGGGGTAAGCGAGCAGTTGGCGGAAGAGGGTTGGGGGAAAACGGCAGTCTTCGGTCAGCAGCCCTTCCCAGCCGGTGAGATAGAGGGCGGCTTGGTGTAAACGGCCGTCGCGCAAGACCAGCCGCAGCCCTTCCTCCGGCGTCAGGTCGCTTTGGGCGAGGGTAACAAAGTCGAGGGTGAGCAAAGGGCAGGCCAGGTGGCGGGCCGCTTCTTGTTTGCCGGTTCCGGGCGGACCGATGAAGAGGAAGAGGGGCGGGGGAGCTGGGGGGCGGGGGAGTTGGCGGAGTTTTAGGAGTAGATCAGCCGGGGCGCGGCGGGGTGGATTGGTGGGTGGGGTGAGAGATC
>CAYONK010000174.1:0-8343 GCA_964405285.1 uncultured Ardenticatenaceae bacterium | reverse complement strand
GTCATTTGCGCGGGGCGCGGGGGCGTTTGGGCTTGACGCCGCCCCGGTAGCTGGGGGCTTCGATCAGGAAGAAGGTGCAGCGGCTGCCATCCAGCATCCGGGTGGCCAGGCGTGGGTCCAGTTCGTCCACCGGTGTGGCGGTGGTGATGACGGTGGGCAGGCGGGCATTGTAGCGGTAGTTGAATAGTTGGTACAATTTTTCCCGCGCCCAGGCGGTAGCGCTCTCTGTGCCTAAATCGTCCAGCACCAGCAGCGGCGCTTTCTTCACTTCGTCGAAGCGTTTGTCCAACCGCGCCCCGCTGGAGGGGTTGAAGGTGGCCCGCAGATGGTCTAGCAAATCCGGCACGACGATGAAAAGGACCGGCTGACCCTGTTTGGTGACGTAATTGGCGATGGCCGCCGCCAGGTGGGTCTTGCCATTGCCGTAAGCAACGCTGTTGAGAACCAGCCAATCGGCCGGCTGCTCGGCGAATTCTCGCGCTGTCTCGAAGGCGCGCCGCAGGTTTTCCGCCTGGCCGCGCGGCAATTCCCGGTCGCGCAGGTCGAAACGCTCAAAGGTCTGGTCGTGGTGCAGGCTGAGCGAGGAGAGGTCTGACTGCTCGTGGTCTACCCCGGATTGGCGGAAGTCGGGGGCGGAGATGGCAATGATCGAGACCAGGGTGGGGTCCATCATGCGGGAGCGGATGCGGATTTCGATGGCTTCTAGCTCTTCGTTGGTGGTGATGATGGTGGGGAGGCGAGCATTGTAGCGATAGTTGAATATCTGGTAGAGCTTCTCTTGCGCCCAGTCGGTGTTGCTTTGTGTGCCTAAATCGTCGAGGATGAGCAGGGAGGCGTTACGCACCTGGTCGAAGCGCTGATCGTAGCTGGTTTCGGAGGCGGGGCTGTAGGTTGCGCGCAGATGGTCGAGCAGGTCCGGGGTGTTGACGAACAGCACGGGATGGCCCAGGCTGAGGCGGTGGTTGGCGATGGCGGCGGCCAGGTGGGTTTTGCCGCAGCCGTAGCCGCCTTTGAAAATGAGCCAGCCCTGGGGGTTTTTGGCGTAGTTGATCGCCCAATCATAGGCCATGCGCAAATTGCGCTGCTTGTCGGGGGTGAGGCCGTGACCTTCGGGCAGGAAGGTATCGAAGGTGCAGGCTTGCAGCATCCCGATCTGGCTGAGGCGCAGCAGGGTTTCCTGCCGGGCCATTTCACGCTCGGCGGCGCGGCAGACGCAGGGGACGGCGCGGCCAAAGGTGGGGTGGGTGACGGGTACGTCGGGCACGATGTAGCCGAGGCCACCGCAGTGGGGGCAGTCGGCGCGGCCCATGCCTGGCTGTTCTAAGGCGGCATCAGCGTTTGATGATGTCGCGGTATTCGGGGGGGATAGGTTTGCGAAGCTCTTTTTGAGTATCTCGGCGGCCTGTTGCATCTTGTTTTCCTTCTTGTCGCCAGCGTTCCAGGATGGTGAGGATGTAGCGCCATTTGCGGGCGTTGTTTTGCACGGCGAGTTCTATGGCCTCTTCAATCCAGCGCGGCGGGTAGGTTTGTTCGGCGTCGCGCAGTTCGTCGGCGATGATGGGGGTGAGGGGGCCGATGTTTTGTTCGTAGAGGATGAAGACGTTTGGCCGTTCGATGAGCAGGGTGATGGGTTCGTCTTCGTCGGGGTTGGGTCGCCATTCGCCACGGGTGATGCCGTCAACGGCCGTTCTCCCCCGCTCCGTATTCAAAAAATAAAGGTCTATCTTCCCGTCAGCGCTCTCCACATTCACGTGGAGGAACGTGCCCCGCGCCACCGCCCGCTCCAGCCCATCCACCAATGCCTCGGAGGCCAGCTTCAAGGTCGGCCCCAACCCCTTGACGAATTCGGTGTCGTTGAGGAAATCGGCCAGGCGCAGGTAGCGCACCTGCCCCTCCCGCTGCGACAGCGCCCAAAAGGTGTAGAGCGTCACCTTCAGCTCGGCCAGATTATCAATAATCGGCAGCAAATCGCTGAAAAAGAGGTTGGGCACCTGCGTCAGGCGGAGTTTGCCCGCTGGAAAACCGGAGAACCCTTTCATAATTGTGAATTTTGAATGGTGAATTATGAAGTGTGAATCATTCGCAATTCACAATTCGCAGTTCACAATTCACCATTCTACAGGTTAATTTCCTGGCGCTGGAGGTTGCGGAAGGTGGCAAGTTTGCCGTGCCAGTAGAGGTCTATGGAGCCGGTGGGGCCGTTGCGGTGTTTGGCGACGTTGATTTCGGCGATGTTGGGGCGTTCGCTGGCGTCGTTGTAGTAGTCGTCGCGGTAAATGAACATGACGATGTCGGCGTCTTGTTCGATGCTGCCGCTGTCTCTGAGGTCGGAGAGCAACGGCCGTTTCTCAGCGCGTTGTTCGACAGCCCGGCTAAGCTGGGCGGCGGCCAATACCGGCACATTCAATTCGCGGGCCAACCCCTTCAAACCCCGCGAAATCTCGCTAATTTCCTGCACCCGGTTATTGGTGCTGCGCTCCGCCTGCATCAATTGCAAATAGTCAATCATCACCAGGTCCAGCCCATGCTCGGCGTAGAGGCGGCGGCATTTGGTGCGCAGCTGGTTGGGGGTGATGGACGGGGTGTCGTCTATGAAGATGCGCGTTTCAGAAAGGCGGCCGACCGCTTCCATAAAGATCGGCATTTCCTGTTCGGCCAACTGGCCGCGCCGCAGCCGCTGCGAATCTATCTTCGTCTCGGCGGCGATCATGCGCTGCACCAGTTGTTCGCCGGACATTTCCAGGTTGAACATGGCGATACGTTTGCCGTGTTTGGTGGCGGCCGTCAGGGCCATCGCATTTTGCAAGGAAGTCTTGCCCATACCGGGGCGGGCGGCGATGATGATCAGGTCCGACTTGTTCAGGCCACCGAGCAGCCGGTCCAGGTCGGTGAAGCCGGTAGGGATGCCGACAAAATCGTCGCCGCGTTCGCGTAGTTCTTGAATGCGGTCCAGGTAATCCCCGGCGATCTGGCGGATGGGGACCAGGTCGCGGGTGGTGCGCTCTTCGCTGATGGCGAACAGCGTTTGCTCGGCGCGGTCTATGACGACGTTGATGTCTTCTCGTTCGTCGTAGGCCAGGTTGGCGATGGCGCTGGCGGCGGAGACGAGTTTGCGGCGGATGGCGGTGGCTTCAACGAGACGACCATAATTGGGGGCGTTGATCGCCGTCGGCACGGTGTTGAGCAGGCCAATGACGTAAGCCTCGCCTCCGATGTCGGCTAACTGCTCGCGGCGGCGCAGCTCTTCGGTGAGGGTGATCAGGTCTATCGGCTCGCGCCGGTCGCTGAGGCTGAGGATCGCTTCGTAAATCCAGCGATTGTGCGTCCGGTAGAACGCTTCCGGGCGGAGGAAGCTGTTTACCTCGAACAAGGCGTCTGGATCGATCAGCAGCGAGCCAAGCAGGGCTTCTTCCGCTTCTAGGCTGTGTGGGGGGAGGCGTTCGCCATCTGTCGTCATAATCGGTTAAACGTAAAACGTGAAACACAAGCGCTCTCGTGTTTCACGTTTTACGACAAAGGGAATGCAATTGCCGGTCAGAACAGGGGTCCAGGCAGGTTCCTGGCTCACTCCTCGAAATCGTCGAAGTCCAGGGTGTCTACAAAGTCAGAGAAGATGTCCAGGGTTTCGCTGTCTTCGTCGGTAACGGCCGTTGTCTCTTCTGGCTCCTGCATATCTGCTTCTGGCAAAACGCCAGCCTGGTCCATCACGTCTTCATTCACAAAAATCGGCGCTTTTACCCGCACGCCGAGCGCGATGGCATCCGAAGAGCGGCAGTCTATCTCCGTCAGATCACCTGACCGATCAATAAACAGGCTGGCGTGAAAAACGCCATCTTGCAGCGCCCGGATCAGCACATGAGAGACGCGCCCACCCATTTCTTCGATAACATTTTTTAGGAGGTCGTGGGTTACAGGGCGGGCCACTTTCACGTCCTGCAATTCAATAGTAATCGCGTCGGCTTCGCACGGGCCAATCCAGATGGGTAGCTGCCGATCATTGTCCAGCTCTTTCAGCAAAACGATGCGGTGCTGAGAGACGAGGCTAATGCGAATGCTTTCAATTACGACTTCGATCATAAGATATCCCTCTGCTATGGTCTGGATGATCTGGGCAGTGGGGACCGAATCATCACAAACTTGCCTTGTTTTGGGTCAACTTTTTGTGGCGCAACGTTACCCATACGCAAAGGCATTGTAGCACAAAAGGGCAAATGCTTCACAAATTGCGGAGCGATTAGTTTAGCAAAACCCATGCCTGCCCGCGCAGGGCGACGTTGAATTTACTGAGATGGACGCCGCTGCCTTTTGTGGCAACGACCTCGGCGCGGTTGCCGTCTAATTGAACCGATTGCGCCTCGTACCCTTCGGCGGCGATGGTGCGCACGATGTTGAGATAGTTGATTGCCAGCGGATCGAGGAACGCGCCATCGTTGTCTAAGACGCGGACAACGCTGTCTAGCAGGACGTTGGCCCGGCTGTAATCGGCAGCTCGGAGGGCCAGGTCGGCGGAAGCGAGCATGGCTTCCAGAGCAATGTTGACGTCGGCGCGAGGGCGGCGGGTGAGATCGGCCGGGTTGCCCCGGTCGCGCACGTCTTGTGGGTAGGGGAGCCAGGCGGTGAGGAAGTGGGCGGTGGGGTCGTAACGCGCCTGGTAATCGCGCATGACGTCGTAGTAGCGGATGGAGGTGGCCAGGTCTATAACGGCCGTTTCCTCCCACGCCACCTCGCCCAAATAAGCCAGCCACTCCGCCTCCATCTCCGCCAGCGTTTTGTTGTAGTAAAGCTGAAGATTCAGGTCCAAAGCGTCTACCGGCGTTAGCGCGTCCTCCAGAGTCACGTCGCTGTAAAACTCGCGGAAGCGCGACCAGCCATAAGTATCTACCAGATATTTTACAAAGCCGCCTGCCTGCAAATAACCAATCTCATGCTGCACCGGATAAAAATCGTTTACCAGCAAGCTCAGAGGCACGTACTCGCCCATGTGCAGCAGTGCGGCGCTGCGCGTAGCCAGGTCTTCCGGTTTGTAATGGCCGCCAGTCGCCCAGACAGCCACGCCTTCGGCCAGAAAGGAGATGCGCCGGGGGGCGAATTGGCGATCAATAACGTGGACCGCCTCGTGGACCAGAGTTTCGTAGAGACCCTGGCCATTGTACTGCCGGTCCAGGTAGGAGATGACGATGGACGACCCGGCGTACCCGCCCTGACCAATCACCCTGTCAATAAAATAGACTTCTATCTTTCTTTGCAGCGGCTCGCTCAGTTGAGCGGAGGCTTGCTGGACGGCGCTGTCCAGCAAATTGAGCAGATCAGGTAGATCGCGGTAAGCGGCCGTGCCGGTGACGGCGTGGACGCGGCAGCAGCTATTTTCAGCTATGACCCAGGCAGCGTTGGCTTCGCTGGTGGTACGGGCGCGTTCCGGCTGCACGGTGAGGGTGAGGCTGGCTTGATTGTTGTCCGGGTTTTCGTCGCCAAGCTGGATCCGCCCATCCTGATCCAATACAACCAGGAATTCGTGTTCGCCAGCCAGCCCGGTGGTGTCCCAGACCCACTCGAAAAGCGCCTCTGGCCGGGCAGCGATGTTGCGCCAGACCAAAGAGTTGTTGGCCAGCTCTTCGCCGTTCAAGTAGAGGTGGACGGTGACGTCTTCCCAGCGCACCACGTCGGGCACGTAGGGGATGACCTGGATGGTGACTTGATCGCCATCTACCAGATAGGGGACCGGGTAGAAATAAAGGTCGTCGGCGCTGATGGAGAGGTCGCGGGTTGGCGCGGCGGGCGCGGTGGGAGGTGGGGGGGGCGTGGCCGTTGGTGGCGGGGTTAGGGTGGCCTGAAGTGTGGCGGTGGCTGGCACAACGGCCGTTTCCCCCCCTGGTGACGCCGCAATTGGCGGCAAGGACGTAGTTGGTCTGCACCCTGAGAGAATGAGCAGACCCAGCGAAATAACCAAAAACCAATGACGCAACGACATGCAAACCTTTTGCGCGGCCGGAGATGTTCTGGGAAAACGGCCGTTGCTACAACCTATAGAACGCGGATCAAACAGCCTGCAAGAGATTGGAGAACAGAGTTCAGAGATTGAACCAGCCTCTAATCTCCAACCCCAGTTCAACAAATTGCTTGAGTTTCATTTCTCATGCTAACCACTTTAGCATACAAACATGGTAACGGAGCATCAAGCCACCAAGTCGAAGATTCATACAAAACACAGATTTTACTCGATTGTGCCGGGGAGGGGATGGGGCGTTGATGAGTTGTAGGCATTACGGGTGCAAGACGGAATTGCCAAAGCACTTGATTTATAACGGCCGTTTCGTTTATTCTATGTCCAGCGTTTCGCAGCACAGAATTATCGAATCAGGGTCATATCATTGCATCACACATTCTATGGCTGTGCCACAGCCTGCTAAACGCAACCAACTCAACCTGTTTCTACAGCCAGTGTGACACAAGATCGTCAATTGCTTGGGTAAATGATTCGTATCAGCGACCCGCTGTCCTGTTGGATAGCGGTAGTTTGCGGACTGTTTGGCAAAACGGCCGTTGTCAACCAACACAGTGAGGAGTGCCATGTTCCAGTTTCCTACGTCCCCCAACACTCTGGTCACACGCCAGATAGAATGCGTTGCCTGCCGAGAAATCTTCGCCATCACCGAAGATGTCGCCGCTTTGCGGCCGGAACGTTCCGGCTTTTGGGTTATGCTGCCAGATCAACTCGCCAACGTCCGGCAGCGCTTCGATCCCCAGATCGGCCACGTCCCCGTCATCCCCGAAGCGCGCGCCGGGGCGCAAGCTGCGCCCCATCCCATCCTGACCGAGCGTCGTAGCCAACGCGCCCACGTCAACTGCCCGCGCTGCGGCACAGACAACCGCAACTGGTTGCACATCATCAACCCGCCGCCAGATGCCAACTCATTCGGCCGTCATACCTGGTATGCGCGCTTCAAAACGGCCGTGATAGGGGCGGTATTCGCGCTCCTGCTCGGCATGGTAGCCGCGCTGGTGCTAGACCAGGCGGGCGAAAACAAATTACAAACCGTGGCAATGCTGCTTTTTGTCTTCATCGGCGTCTTTCTGCAAACAGTGATGATCACATCTCTCTGGCGCAGACAACGGCTCTTCGACACCGAGAAGAAACTAAATCAGACAAAATCCCGCTGGCGGTTATCGCCAACCACCGAGGTCAATTTGACCTTCTTCACATTATTCGCCGTGCTGCTGCCCTTACTGATCTACGCCATCATGCCGCTGACGCTGAACCAGGTGCGCCCACGCTTGCTGCCGCCGCTGCCAGACCGAATTGATCAGGTTCTTGTCTCTTTGCCAGACACCTTCAACAACGCCCCACGAGAAGACCTGGTCTTGTTGGAAAACAGCGTCGTCGCCCTGGAGGCCATTATCAGCCAACGAGATTTTGATTGCCAATCCAGCACACTAACAACGATGATCCGCAACCTGGAGGCATTGCGCGCTGGCAGCAGCCAGAACGACATTTTGCTGCTCAACACCATCAACAGCCTGCGCGCCCTGCGCGACTCCGGTCCTGAATGCCGTCCGGAGTTGCTCAATGAAGCCATAAGCAATCTCCAACTCTTGTTAAGCATCTGCGGTGGCACAGGCCCCGCCTTGCCGACGCCTCGCCCGCCTAATCAACTTATCCCACCCACCGGAAAAGGTCCGGCAGGCAAACGGCTCTCAGTTTCCGTGGCTCAGGCAAACCCAACGGCCACTCCCGCCCCGCAAATCTGCACCAATACCACTGCCCTCTATAACATCTTATTCCAACTCATTGCGTTGCAAGAGCCGGAGCCAGAGATGCCGCTTAACCCAACACTTCAGGAACGGGCGAAGCACGCTTTAGAAAGAAGCCGCTTGATCGCGCTCACCAGCAGCAACCAAGACGAACTAAATCTGATCGCCGGACAGGTGACGAATTTTGAGCAGGTGGCGGGGATTACGTTCCCCAGACCCCGGCCGGTTAATCTGGACGCGATTTTGATCTGGGTATTCGTGGTGGGTTCAGCCAATATCGTCGCCGGTTTTTCAGCGATGTCGGCCGTGCAATCGTTCCTGGAGCGCATTCAGCCCCATTTGCCGCGCCCTATTGGGTTTAGCATCGCCGATATGACCCGCGTGGCTATCCGCGACCTGCGACGCTCGCTGGACATGAGCGACGAGGCGCTGCGCGAGATTCAGTGGACGACCATCAAGCGACAGCCGAATGGCGGCATTTGGCTCAGGGGAATGTTTTTGCCGCCTGAAGAGCTGGAAAGCAAAGACGTTTACATCAGGACACAATGCTGCGAGGCGTGGACAGACCAATGGGCGCGTGTGCTTGAAGCAGAG
>CAYONK010000173.1:0-8367 GCA_964405285.1 uncultured Ardenticatenaceae bacterium | reverse complement strand
CAGGGAGACATTTACGGCCGTCTCCACATCGGCCCCGTCTGCCGCTTCAACGTCGGCTGCTTCCTGAATTTGGGCGACCACATCCACATCGGCCGTTACGTCGGCTTCGGCCAACAGGTGATGGTTCTCACCGAAACCCACGCCATCGGCGGCCCGGAATACCGCTCCGGCGCGCTCACTCCCAAGCCGGTGCATATCGGCGACGGCTGCTGGATTGGGGCGCGGGCCACCATCCTGCCCGGCGTCACCATCGGTGCGGGCGCGGTCGTCGCCGCCGGCGCCGTCATCGGCAAAGACGTGCCGCCACACACCCTCGTCGGCGGCGTCCCGGCGAAGACCCTTCGGGAATTATGAATTGTGAATTGTGAATTGTGAAGTTGGGACGGCGGACTACCCGACTACTCGACTACTCGACTACAAGACTACTCAACTACAAGACTATGATGAGACTACTCCAACTCTGGCACGACGGCTGGGCCGTCATTCGGGCGCAGTGGTATTTTCGGCGGGCGACGCTGGGGGGGAAGCGGGTGCGGGTGTGGGGACGGCCGTCTATCCGCAATCACGGCCGTATGCTCATCGGCGACCGCGTGCGGCTGGTCTCCACCATCGCCACCACCGAATTGGTGGCGGGCGAGAATGGGGCATTGGAAATTGGCGAGGGCGCTTTTATCAACTACGGTTGCTCCATCGCCGCCGATTTGCTGGTACGCATCGGCCCGCGCTGCAACATCGGCACCCACGTCATCATCATGGACAACGACTTCCACCGCCTGGAACCCCACCGCCGCGACGAAAAGCCGGAATCGCGCCCCATCATTTTAGAAGAAAACGTCTGGCTCGGCGGGCGAGTCATTGTCTTAAACGGCGTCACCATCGGCAAAAATAGCGTCATCGGCGCGGGCAGCGTGGTCACGCGGGACATCCCGGCCAATGTAGTGGCCGCCGGCGTCCCGGCGCGGGTGATCAGAGAACTATGAATTGTGAATTGTGAAGTAAGAGTGGCCGACTACTCGACTACTCCACTACCAGACTACTCGACTACCAGACTAACCCCATGCACGTTACCGTTATTCTCCCCACTTACAACCGCCTGGCGCGGCTGAAAAAGGTATTGGCCGGGCTGGCCGCGCAAACCTACCCCGACTTCGACGTCATTGTCGTCTCCGATGGCTCCACCGACGGCACAGACGAATTTTTGCAGAAATTAGAGACTGGCGATTGGCGATTGGCGGTTAACGCCCACCAATCGCCAATCGCCAATCTCCAATCTCTTTTTCAGCCCAACCAGGGCGTCGCCGCCACGCGCAATCATGGCTTACGGGAAGCGACCGGCGAACTGGTTCTATTCATTGACGATGACGTTGTGCCCGCGCCGCAGTTGGTGGCCGAACATGTCGCCTGGCATCAGGCGCAGGGCGACGATGTGGTGGTGATGGGGCCGATGCTCTCGCCGCCCGACTTTGCCATGCAGCCCTGGGTGCAGTGGGAGCAGGCGATGTTGCTGAAGCAGTACGACGATATGGTAAACGGCCGTTGGCAACCCACCGCCCGCCAATTCTACACCGGCAACACCTCCCTCCGGCGGCAGCACTTACTAGATGCGGGCGGCTTCGACCCCAACTTCCGCCGCGCCGAAGACGTAGAGCTGGCCTACCGCCTGGCCCAGCGCGGACTGCGCTTCCTCTTTAATCCCCAGGCCATCGGCTACCATTATGCCGAGCGCAGCTTCGCCTCCTGGATCGCCATCCCCTATGCCTACGGCCGTAACGATGTCATCTTCACCCGCGACAAAGGGCAAAGCTGGCTGCTGCCGACCATCGCCTACGAATTCCGCCACAGCCGCCACCCGCTCATTCAAAGCCTCACCCGCCTCTGCCTGGACCGGCCACGCTTGAGCCAATTCGTCATCGTCGCCAGCAAACAGATCGCCCTGCTCGGCCACCGCCTGCGCCTGCCCCAACTCCCGCGCCTGGCCTACAGCGCCATCTTCAACCTGCGCCACTACCAGGGCATTAGCGATGAGTTGGGCGGCAAAGCCGCATTCTTCGCCCTAAAAGCAGAAAAAGTATGAATTGTGAATTATAAATTGTGAATTGTGAAGTAAGCGCCTCTTCCACTTCACAATTCACAATTCACAATTCAAACTTCACAATTCAGGAGACCGTTATGTATTGGCAACTTTTCAAAATGGACGCCGCCCGCTGGGTTGTGCCGCAGCAAATCGCCGACCCCGACAGCCTGACGCTGCGCCAGATTGCCGGGCTGCTCTTCCGCTACATGCCGCTGCGGGCGATGCTGCTCTTTCGCTTTGGCTCCTGGTGCAAACAGCGGCGCATCCCCTTCATGCCCGGCTTCATGCAACGGCAAATTTACAAACGGTACGGCCTGGAAATTTCCCCCGGCGCGGAGATTGGCGGTGGGCTGTACATCGCCCATCCTATCGGCACAGTCATCTCCGTGCAGCGCATGGGGAGCAATTGCAGCCTCATCGCCGCCATCACCATCGGGATGCGCAATGAGTGGCGCTTCCCCGTCCTTGGCGATGGCGTCTTCATCGGCGCGGGGGCGCGGGTGTTGGGCGACATCACCCTGGGCGCTGGCTGCCAGATTGGGGCCAACGCTGTCGTCATTAAAGACGTGCCGCCGGGAGCAACGGCCGTTGGCATCCCGGCAAAAGTAAGGATGAATGATGAATGATGAATGATGAATGCGCCGCTTCATCATTCACCATTCACCATTCACCATTCACAATCCATGCCATCCGTCACCTTCTTCATGGAGCAGCATATCGGCCACCGCACCTTTTACGAGAACTTGCGGCGCTTCATTGACCCCTGCCCGGAGATAGAGGCCCATTGGGTGGAAGTGAGTTACTACCGGGCGGGCGGCCTGTGGGAGCGGCTGTCCTTTTTGCCGCAGCATATCCGGGGCACGCTGCGCGGCCGGGCGCAGGTACGCGCCGGTTTACGCGCCCCCGCCGACTTGCTGGTCTACAACACCCAGGTTCCGGCGGCGCTGGCGGGCAAGATGGGCAGACAACGGCCGTTCCTCCTCTGCACCGACATCACCCCCCGCCAATATGACCAGATGGCCCGCCACTACAACCACGCGCCCGACAGGGGCGGCCCCCTGGCTGCCTACAAACACCGCCTCAACCAACAATTGTTCCAAAGCGCGGCGCGGGTGCTGCCCTGGTCCACCTGGACCCGCGCCTCCCTACTGCAAGATTACAACGTCGCTCTGGACAAAATCGAACTGCTCCCCCCCGGCGTAGACACCGAAAAATGGCGGCCCAACCCCAGGCCGAGCGACGGCGCGGTAAACATCCTCTTCGTCGGTGGCGATTTGTACCGCAAAGGGGGCCACCTGCTGCTGCAAGCCTTCGCCGCCCTGCCGCCCGGCGCGGCCACGCTGCACCTGGTCACGCGCACCCCCCTCGAACCGACCGCCAATATCCGCGTCTACCCCCACCTGCGCCCCAACGACGACGCTCTGCTGCGCCTTTATCAATCGTGCGACCTGTTTGTATTGCCCACCGAGGCGGAAGCGTTTGGCATCGCCGCTGTGGAGGCCAGCGCCGTCGGCCTGCCAGTGATCGCCACTCGCGTCGGCGGCCTGGTGGACGTGGTGGCCGATGGGGAGACGGGCTATCTGCTGCCGCCGGGCGATTTGCGCGGCCTGACGCAAGCGTTCGAGCGGCTCATCGCCGACCCGTCTTTGCGCCACCGGCTGGGCCAGGCGGCCCGCGCCCGCGCCTGCGTCCGCTTCGACGCCCGCCAAAACGCCGCCCGGCTCATCGAGATTATGAAGGAGGAATTATGAATGCGGAATGCGGAATGCGGAATGTGGAATGGAGAGTCTTCTTCATCCTTCATCATCCATCATTCACAATTCATACCTCCCTCCTCTTGCTGCTTTGCGCTTTGCTGCTGGCGGGGTGCGGCGGCGAACCGGCGGCGGTGGCCGGCGAGCCGATGACGCCAACCTTGCACCCACTTTTTCAAGGGGGCCAACGAGAGACAACGGCCGTTCCCCCGCCCAACACCCCTATCACCCCCACCGTCTCCAGCCTGTTCGCCTTCGTGCCCGCTTCGACAGCACCGCCGCTGCCCACTCGTCGCCCCACCTCTACCCCGACGGCCACGCCGCCCCCATCGCCCACGCCGCCTGAAGATGCGCCGCCAGAGGCCGCCACCATTGTGACCGCCACCCCTATCGCCGCCTTGCCCAGCGACGGCCGTTTCCAGGAAATCATTATCTACGACGACGAACTCGACCCGAACTGGACGCTGGGCGAGAGTTGGGGGATTACCTATACGCTGACGGCAACGGCCGTTGTCTACAGCGGCGAGGTGGCAGCGTCCGTCACCCCCCTGGAGGAATTTGGCGCCATCTTCTTCACCGTCGCCCCGCAGACGCAGCAAGAATACCTGCGGGAGGATGTGTTGGGCGTCAGCCTGTGGCTCAACAGCGGCGACGCCACCCTACCGCTCAACGAGATGGCCGTGACCATCGTCGGCAGCAATGCCCTGCCCTATTGGGACGCCGCCGACGATTCGGTAGAACTGGCCGAAGGGGAGCAATTCTTTTCGGAGACGCGGCTCTATTACCTGGGCCTCAATCAGGCCATCCCGCCCAACCAATGGGTGGAACTGATCATCTGGCTGGATCAACTGCCCTACGACCCGGATTACGTATACGTCACCGGCATTTACCTGAAAAATGGCGACCTTTTCCGCGACACCTATTACGTTGATCGCGTCGTTTTGCTAACCGGAGGTGAATCGTGAGAAGAGATTTAGGAACACGGAATGGGGAGCGAGAGCGAGAGCTAGAGCAAGAGGAAAACCAACCTTCTTCCTCTAGCTCTAGCTCTAGCTCTAGCTTTCTCCTCTTCACATTTCTCTGTGTTGCTGTTTTATTGATGGGGTGTGGAGGTGGGGGAGAAACGGTCGTTTCCCCCCCGCCAACCACCCTCCCAGACACCCCTGCGCCAATCGTGGAAGCCACCGCCATGCCCGCCGTCGCCACCACTGGCGGCGACACCGCCGAACGCTTCCTCTTCGACGACCGCCTCGCCCCGGAATGGACGTTGAACAACAGTTGGGGCGTGGCGATAGACGACGCCAGCGCCAATCCCACCCACAGCGGCGCGCGGGCCATTGCCGTCACACCGGAGCAGGCGTATGGCGGCCTCTTCTTCAACGTGGACGCCCTTTCGACGGCCGGATTCCGCCGCAGCCGCTTTTTGGGCGTGCGTTTCTGGATCAACCCTGGCGATCAGCCCCTGCCCGCCGACAGCCTGGCCCTGGGATTGGTCGGCAGCGACGACTTCCCCTACTGGTCCCGCGAGACCAGCGCCGCGCCGCAGCAAAACGTCCCCTTCAGCAGTGAAATCCCCCTCACCCACCTGGGCCTCAGCGGTGACCTGCCCGCCAACAGGTGGACGGCCGTTGAACTCTGGTTCCAACAGCTAGACGACCAGCCCACCTACCAATACCTCATCGGCCTCTACCTGAAAAATAGCGCCGAACTGAGCCAAACCTACTACGTAGACGATGTGGCCCTGGTCGCCCTGCGCGACAAAACGCCACCGGTCATCGTCAGCCTGACCAATTCCGGCCGGGAGACGCTGCTGGTGACATTTAACGAAGACGTGAATCCCCGCGAGGCGGCCGACCGGGGCAATTACCGCCTCAAGGGCCTGGTCCCCGACCGCGCGACCTATGATCGAGCGCTGCGGCAGGCGCGGCTGCAATTTGGCGCGCCGCTGGACCCGACCACCGCCTACACCCTCACTGTGCAAAACATCCACGATCTGGCTTTGCCGCCCAACCCGATTGACCCGGAAACGGCCGTTTCCCTCACCCTCAGCACCCTCACCATCACCATAGACGCCGGGCAGACCATCGGCCCCATCAGCCCCTATATCTACGGCATGGCCGGGCCGCCCCGCGACTACATCGCCAGCCTGGGCCTCACCTTCCACAACTGGGGCGGCAACCCCAACAGCCGCTATAACTGGCAAATCGGCAACGCCTGGAACGCCGCCCGCGACTGGTACTACCTCAACGTCGCCTACGGCCACCCTGCTGGCATCTCCGCCAGCGATGAATTTGTGCGAATGAACAACGAACTCGGTGTCGCCTCCCATCTCACCATCCCGACCCTCGGTTGGGTCGCCAAAGACACCACCTCCTGCTCCTTCCCCCTGCCCGACGGAACCTGCGGCGACGCTGGCGGGGCAAGCTGCGAACGCCCCGGCCCCATCGCTGACCCCACCGACACCAGCATCACCGCCCCGCCCGAATTCATGGCCGATTGGGTGCGCCACCTGGTCGAAGAGATGGGCTTCACCGTTGAATTTCTCTCGATGGACAACGAGCCGGAACTGTGGGGTGTCACCCATTACGATGTGCATCCCGAATGCGTCACCTACGCCGACATCCGCGACCGCTACCTGGCTTATGCCGCCGCCGTCCATGATGTCTCGCCGGATAGCCAACTTGTCGGCCCCAACACCTGCTGCTGGTGGTATTACTGGAACAGCATGGCCGGAAACGCCGATAGGCGGGCGCACGGCAATATGGATTTTTTGCCCTGGTTCTTGCAGGAGATGGCCGCCCATGAAGCAGCAAGCGGCGTGCGGCTGCTGGACGTGATGGGCATTCATTATTACCCGGCCGGCCTGTACAGCAACGACGTGAGCGCCGAGGTATCCGCCCGCCGCCTGCGGGCCACCCGCTCCCTGTGGGATCCGACGTATGTGGATGAGTCCTGGATTGGTGAGCCGGTTTACCTGATTCCGCGAATGCTGGACCTGATTGACGCTTATTACCCCGGCACAAAGCTGGGCATCAATGAATGGAACTTTGGCGCGGAGGAGAGTCTGAACGGGGCGCTGACGATTGCCGACGCGCTGGGCATTTTTGGCCGGGAGGGGTTGTATTTTGCCTCCTACTGGCGTTACCCACCGCAGAACAGCCCTGGTTACTTTGCCTTCAAGATGTTCACTAATTTTGATGACGCGGGGGGACGGTTTGGGGAAACGGCCGTTTTCGCCCAAACGACCGATTTTGACACGGTAAGCGCCTATGCCGCCCTGGACAGCGAAACGGGCGACCTGCACATCATGCTGCTCAACAAACAGCCCGGCGAGACGGCGACCCTGACGCTGGATTTAGGCAATTGGGATGGGGGGGAAACGGCCGTTCTCTACCGTTACGATGGGGAAAACAGCAGCGGCATTGTCAACCGGGAAACGGCCGTCCACGACGGCCTGGAAATGAACCTGCCACCCTACTCGATCACCCTGTTGGTGGTGGCCCGCCAGCCATAACTGGGGAGAAGAGAATATGAATCGCACCTACCACTTCGGCTTTATCATCGAACAGGCCCTCGGCCATGTGACGCACGGCCAAAACTTGCAAGCCCTGGTTCCCCAAGACACGGCCGTACAAGCCCATTGGGCGCTGCCGGAATTCCCGGTTGCCGGGCTGGCCGCCAAAATCCCCCTCTACAAAAGCAACTGGACCATCCGCGCCGGGCTGCGGTCGCGCCGCCTGCTGCGGCAGATGGCGCGGCAGACCCGGCTGGACGCGCTGTTTTGGCACACGCAGGTAACGGCCGTTCTCAACCCCGACTGGCTCCACCGCATCCCCAGCGTCATCTCCCTCGACGCCACCCCCATGCAGTACGATGAACTGGGCGAATTCTACGCCCACGAGTCTGGCCCCGCCTGGCTGGAACAGCAAAAATGGCGGCTCAACCGGGACGCCTTCCGCGCCGCCCGCCACATCGTCGCCTGGACGCATTGGACCCAAGAAGGGCTGGTGGGCGATTATGAAGTGCCACCGGAAAAAATCAGCGTCATCCCCCCCGGCGTTACCGTGGCTGATTGGCTGCGCCCCGCCCCGCGCCCCGCGCCGCCAGCCCCCGCGCCCGTCAAAATCCTCTTCGTCGGCGGCGACCTGGCGCGGAAGGGCGGGCTGCTGCTGCTGGAAGCGTTTCGCGCCCTGCGCCAGCGCCACGCCATCGAACTGCACCTCGTTACCCGCGACGCCGTACCGACGGAACCGGGTCTCTTCGTCTACAACAACATGCAGCCCAACAGCGCCCCACTCAAGCAGCTTTACTTCGACAGCGACATCTTTTGCCTGCCCACCTTTGGCGACTGCCTGCCGATGGTATTGTCGGAGGCGGGGGCGGCGGGGTTAACGGCCGTTTCCACCCGCGTCGCCGGCATCCCCGAAATTGTGCAAGATGGCGAAACGGGCCTTCTGGTCCCCGCCGGGGACACGGCCGCGCTGACGCAGGCTTTGGAAACGCTGATATTGGATGGGGCGTTGCGGCGGCGGATGGGAG
>CAYONK010000172.1:423-8405 GCA_964405285.1 uncultured Ardenticatenaceae bacterium | reverse complement strand
ATCAGAGATTGGCGGGTCGGCAGCGCTGCTTTTTTGCTGCTGGTAGCGTTGGCGCTCGTCCCCGGTTCACCGGCAGAAGGGCTGTTGAGTTGGGGGTTGTTAACGGCCGTTGTCCTCACCCTCTACCACACCCTGACCAACCAACCTGCCGCCACCATCCCTATCTACGCCCCCGGTAAAACCGCGCCTTATCGCCAACCGGCCGGCGTGCGCGGCGACATCTCCGCCGAGGCCGTCCAATCGCAGCGCCCCATCCTGGAATGCCTGACAGACGGCCTTATCCTCAGCGGCAACGATGGACACATTCTCTACGTCAACCAGGCCGCCGCCTTCATCATCGGTCAGGAAGCCCCTGCTTTGGTCGGCCGACCCATCACCGACATTCTCACCCATCTACCCATGCTCGCCAACCGGTCGGTCTTGCCCGGCAACGATGGCAGTTCGCCCCGCGATTTGCCAGAGCGCTTTGAGATGAACGACCGGATCATCCAGGGGCGGATGACGATACTGTATAACCATGATGGTGTCGCCCAGGGGACCATCGCTCTGCTGCGTGACATTACCCGCGAGCATCAGGCTGAACAGAGCCGCGACGCTTTTCTGGCGACGATCTCTCACGAACTGCGCACTCCCCTAACCGCGATCAAAGGGTATACCGAGCTATTGCACAGCGGCGCGGGTGGCTCCTTAAACGAAAATCAGCACACGTTCCTGAAAACGATCCAGCGCAACGTCAGCCGTATGGTTCACCTGATCAACAGCCTGATATTTGCTTCGGCCGTTAAAAGTGGACGGCTGGAATTCACCTCCGATCACACCAGTGTGCCTCAGATCATCCAACAAATCGTGCGGGAGCTGTCTCCCAGAGCTGCCGCTAATGGGCAACAGATTCAGGTAGTCCTGGATGACGAGGTTGGCTTAATTCAGGCGGATCCCATGCACGTTGCCACTATTTTGGAGGAACTGCTCAGTAACGCCATCAAATATAATAGGAGCGGTGGCGAGATTGTGCTGCAAGCCGTTTTACAGGCCGATGAGACCGATCAGCAGCAGTTTGCCCTGGTTAGCATACGCGATGAGGGCATCGGCATCAGTCCGGAGGATCACCAGCGCATTTTTGAGGAGTTTGTTCACCTGGATAAAGATGATACGCAGGTACGCGCCGGTGGGATGGGGATGGGTTTGACGGTGGTGCGGGCGCTGGTGGAGACGTATAACGGCCGTCTTTGGCTCGAAAGCATCCCCGGAGAAGGCTCCACCTTCTACTTCCTCCTGCCCGTCAGGCAACCAGACCCCGGCGCCTTTTGGCCCCACCTGCTCGCGTAAACAAGATTGGCTAACGGCCGTTGTCACCGCCTGACAGGAGCAGTACCCAAGTACTAGTTATTTGCTATTCAACTTGACATATGTTACCATATGCAGGATCGGGAGGTTTACATATTGTTAGAACCGAACACGAAAAGGCAGAAAACTCAAGCAGTCTTTTTACTTTCCCTCGCCTGTGGGAAGTTCCCTCTGTCCTCATTGCGCCACAATCACAGCCTGACCACATTATCATTTTAAAGGGATAAAACGATGGGCCGTCGTACAATAATCATCATTCTTATAATAGGGATCGTCCTATTTGTCGGAGCCATCATCGTCTTTCTTCTGCAACAGCCTGCGCCACAACCCGTACCCCAACCGGTAGAAGGTGAAAACGGGCAATTGGACCCTGAAGCAATAGATAGCAATGGCGTTGTTGTTGGGGTAGAAGCCGAACTGGCGACAGAAGAGGAATCCGGACTTGTGATGTCTGAATTCCCGCCGGGCCTCATTGAAGTCGTTGTTTCGTTGCAGACAGTGCCCCGCGGCTGGCAGATGACAGCGGCTGAACTGACTACCGATTTGCGCTTTGCCGCCGACATTGGGCCAGATGTCCTCACAGACATCAACGAGGCCGTCGGTCTTTATGCGCGCACAGACATATACCAGGGCCAAACTCTCACCAAAGACAGCCTTGTCACCGATCTTCGCCTGGTGGCCTTGCAAAACTTTGGCCCTTCTTCACTAATCCCGCCCGGTTTCGTCGCCCAGTCTGTGCCGATGGATCGTCTCTCTAGCGTCGCTTATGCGCTTGGCGAAGGGGATTACGTAGACATCTTAATCTCGTTTGTCTTGCAAGAGATCGATCCCCAATTCCAAACCCTGTTGGAAAACAGCATCACGTTCTATCTGCGCGACGAAGAAGGAAACCCGATTTTGGTGACGATTGACCCCTACGGCCGTTTTGAAGAACTGCCCACCGGTGAGATCACCCATATCGCCCCATCTGAAGATAAACGTCGGCCTATCCTGGTCTCCATGATTCTGCAAAACGCCAAAGTGATCCAGGTCGGGACCTGGCAGCCAGACCTCCCCCTGGCTGCCGCGACCCCCACGCCTGCCCCAGTTACCGGGGAGGAGACGCCGACGCCGTTCGCGGGTGAAGAACCCACCCCCACCCCTACACCGCCCGACGCCTTGCTGTTGGCGCTGTTGCCGCAACAGCAGCTGCTCTTGAAATATGCAGTGGAGTCCAACGCCAACATTACCTTTGCCTTACGCGGCGTCAACGACGCCCAACTGTACACCATCGAGAACGTTGACTTTAACTATATTCAGCAACGTTTCAACATCAGGATTCCAGATAATTTCGAATTCACGACCGAATTCATCGAAGTGACACCCACGCCAGTAGTTGATCCGGCGGCTCCCGAAGAAGGAACCGCGCCGGAAGGTGGGTAACAAGGTCTTACAGGATTGAATCATGCGTCTAAGAACCTTTTTTCTCCTGTTCGTCGTCCTGGCTGTGTTGGCTGTTGCAGCGGTGCTGGCTTATGTGCGCTTCTTCGCCGGCAACGACGTGGCCGGAACTACGCCAGGCACAACGCTCCCAATTGTAGAGGGTGAGCGGCCGGCCGAGCCAGGTTTACCGCCACCAACCGCCACACCCGCCATTCGTTTTGAGGAGGTCATCGTCGCCGTCCGCAGCTTACCAGTAGGCACAGTCCTTCGTGAAGACCTGCTCCAGATTGAGCTACGGCCGACCACCAATATCGCCCTCCAGGGTCAATATACCTTCAACAATATCAACGAGTTGGTTGGGCAAGTTATCAAGACGGAAGTCGCTGCCGGACAGGCCATTCTCATCCCGATGTTGGCTCTGAACGCCACGGATCTGGCGAGCTTTGGCTCTGATCTGGCTTTGTACGTAGACCAGGGCAAAGTCGCGGTAGCGTTCCCAATCAACCGATATAGCGGTGCGGCTTACGCTATGCGTCCTGGCGATGCGGTAGATATTTTGATGTCGCTGCCCATCGTGGCGCTCGATCCGGAATTTAATACGATGTTGCCCAACATTACGGAACGGGTAGATAATCTGGCGCTGGTTGAAGGGCGCACCTTTCTCTTCCCCCCTTTGCTCGAGGGGCGTTTGGAATTGATTGATGAGCTGAACCTGGTTGGGGAGGTGAGCGGCCCGGTAAGCGAACAAGAAGGGTCAAGAAGTAGCCAGGTACAGCGGCGGGCGACGCAGTTAACCATCCAGCAGGCTACCGTCATCTGGGTAGGAACCTGGCGCGATCCGCGGCAACTGGCCGCAGAGGCGGAAGCCGCCAGAGCGATGGCCGAAATGAGTGCCGGAAGCGATTTCCCCATGCCGACGCCGACGCCGTTGCCGGAACGGTTGGACGCTACCCCAGACGTAGTGATTTTGAGTATGCCGGCGCAAGATGCTTTGGCGCTGAAATGGGCTTTGGAACGAGGCGTGGACCTGACACTGGCGCTGCGCTCGCCGGGTGATACGACCGTCTTTTCGACCAACACCGTTTCGCTGCCGCATCTGGTAGAAATTGGCGCGTTGCGCATTCCGGAACGCAGCGAGTTCGACATTGCGCCTTCGATGCGTGACCGCGAATTCCCCCGGTTGGACCCTGTGCCTTAGCCCGACCGTTCACCATCTGTGGTAAAACATGATATGATAGAGCCTCAGCGATGGCTGAGGCTTTTCTTTTGCCTCGTACAGCTTTTTCGTGGAGGAGACCTTGACTTCGGACACGCTCGACACCTATGATCCCACACAATATGAACGGCCGTCTGTCTCCGTAGACGTGGTCATTTTTTCTCTGGTGGAAAATGATTTGCAGGTTTTGTTGGTGAAACGGAAATATCCGCCGTTTGCCGGGGTGTGGGCCATCCCTGGTGGTTTTGTGCAGCCGGATGAGTCGTTGGAAGCGGCGGCTTTGCGAGAATTGGCGGAGGAAACGGCCGTTACCGACGTTTACATCGAACAGCTTTACACCTTCGGCGATCCGGGGCGTGACCCTCGCACCCGCGTCATCACCATCGCCTACTTCGCCCTCGTCCCCCATGACGCCATCAAGCACCACCCCGGCGACGACGCAGCCGAGACCGCCTGGTTCTCCCTGGCCGATCTACCGGCGCTGGCCTTCGACCATGAGGAGATTGTCAGCTACGCTTTGCGGCGGCTGCGCTACAAGCTGGAGTACACGGCCGTTGGCTTTGAACTGCTGCCTAACGTTTTCACCCTATCCGAGCTGCAACACGCCTACGAGATTATCCTGGGCGAACAGTTGGATAAACGTAATTTTCGGCGGAAAATTTTGGCGGCGGAAATTTTAGAAGATACGGGGAAGAAGAAAAAAGAGGGGGAGGGGCGTCCGGCGGCGCTCTACCGTTACCGCAAAGATGCGGTGGCTGAAGTTAAGACGCGCCGTTTGTTCCCGTAACGGCCGTTACGTCACCCACAGCGCTTTAGTTAGTTCCAGGCCCAACACCACCTCTTCACGCCCCACGCGCAAACGCATCGGCCCATTGAAGGGGGCGCGCCCGACAATCTCAATCTCTGTGCCGGGGACCAGGTTTAGTGAGGCGAAGTATTGCAAGCGTTCCGGTTCGTGAGTGCGAATCCGGCTGATTTGCCCCTTGTGGCCCACAGAACGATTCATAATGCAAACGTCGTTCAGCGATGGCAGCACTCCTTGCTCATCGGGGATGGGTTCGCCATGCGGGCAACGCTGGGGAAAGTCGGTCATCTCCGCCATGCGCTGCGTCAGGGCATCGGTCAGCCCTTTGCCCAGCTCGTCGGCTTGCTCGTGGGCTTCGTCCCAGGTGAACCCCATGATGTCTACCAGGAAGACTTCTAAAATGCGGTGACGGCGGATTTCTTCCAGGGCTGCCTGGCGGCCGCGTTCGGTCAGTTCGACTCCCTGGTAAGGCACATGTTTGACATAACCGGCGCTTTTTAGCCGTTTTAACATACGGGGGATGGCAGGTGGCGAGACGTTGAGGCGCTCTGCCAGACTGGTCGTGCTGACCGTTGGCGAATCTTCTTGCAGACGATAAATCTCGGCGAGATATTCTCGCATGGCCACGCTGGGCGTCATGGGTTCTTTGCTCCTCAAATCTGGAAACATATTACCCCATTCTTGATGGGTGCGCCATTTCTATTAATCCTGTGATAAAAAGGACCAGGGTAGTGAGTTGCAAGGTTACAAGTTAAAGAACAAATGTAACTTGTAACCTGCAACCAGTTACATCTGTTGTTCCAATTCGGCCACCGTCGCTTCGATGAGGGCGACCAGATCGGTCAGCATTGCCACGTCGAAACGGAATTCGGCTCCGGCAGCGGCGAAGAGATCGGGCAGTGTTTGCGTGCCGCCGAGGGAGAGGGCCTGCCGGTAGGCACGCACCGCGCCGGCCTGGTCTTGCAGGGCGTTGCGCCACACTTGCAGCGCACCGACCTGAGCCATGCCGTATTCAATGTAATAGAAGGGGCTGCCGAAGATGTGGGGCTTGCGATGCCAGCCGGTGACGCGGGCATCTTCCAGGCTGGTCCAATCTACACCGGGCATGAATCTGGCCCAGAGGTTATCCCAGGCTGCGTCGCAGTTGGCGGCGTCCAGCGCTTCTTCGGGATGGGTATAGACCCAATGCTGGAAAGCGTCTACAACGGCCATGTAAGGCAGGAAGGTGATGATGCCTTCCAGATGTTCGATGCGGGCGCGGGCGGCCTCAGCCGGGGTGTAGAAACCGCCAAACTGTTGTGTGAGGTAGGGGGCGGCCAACAGTTCCATGGACATGGAGGCGACTTCGCAGAATTCCATTGGGGCTTCGGTTTGCCAGATGAAAGGGAGAACGGCCGTTTCAAACACATGAAAAGCGTGCCCCGCCTCATGCAACAGGGTCTGCACGTCATCGTGGATGCCGACGCCATTCATGAAGATAAACGGCCGTTTCCGCAGCGGCAGCGTCGCGCAATAGCCACCAAGCGCCTTGCCGGTTCGGGTGTCCAGGTCCAACATGTTTTCTTCCGCCATCGTCGCAAAGTGGCGGCCCAGAGACGGGTCTACCTGGTTCAAGACGTTGAGAGAACCCTGGATCAGTTCCGTTTGGCCTTTGTAGGGCTTCAACGCTGGCTGGTCACTGGTATCCACGTTGGTGTCCCAGGGGCGCAGGCTGTCCAGACCCAACCGGGTCCGCTTTTTCTCGTAAATGCGTTGGGCGGCGGGGACAACGGCCGTTTCAATCGCCTCGTGGAACGTAAAACAATCCTCCGGCGTATAATCAAACCGGGAGCGTTCCCGAAAAGCATAGGCGCGGTAATCAGGCAAACCCGCATTAGCCGCCACTTCCTGGCGCAGGCGCAGCATATCGGCGTACAGTTTGTTCAGCGTTTCCCGCTGCCCAAGCCACAGCCCCATCGTCAGCTTCCAGGCCCGCTCCCGCGTCGCGCGATCCTTCTCCGTGAGGTGCAGACCAAGCTGCGACAGATTTTGCTCTTCACCGTCCCAATCTGTTTTCAGACTGCCGGTGACTTTATCATATTCATTGTCCAGGCGGGCCAGTTCTACCTGCAAGGGGATATTCGCTTCACGGAATAAATCAACCTCGTTACGGAGGTTACGCAGCATCAGAGTCAGATCAGCCCGGTCAGATAAGTCCAGCGCCAGCAGTCGCTCCTTCAACGCCTGATCGGCTATTTTTGCCGGAGGCAATATGTTCTCCAGAAAATCCAGGAACGCCTTTTCTTTGTCGGCATCGGTCGTGTCCAGCGTTTTTTCGATGTAAAGCGCGCTGAACGCTTCGTAAAGCAACCGGCTGAAATCAGACCAATAGGTTAACCATTCCTGCTGGCTGTTTTTGCCATTCAGTTCGGCTTTTTGCAATGCGTCGAAAAATGGGGCGAAGGTCGGCCAATCGGCTCCGCGAATGGCCTCCAACGAAGTGGGTAATGGGGGAAGATTCATCGTTTCATACTCCGGGTAACAAGCAAGCGTTTCGGCGGAAGGTCATCCGATGAGGCGCCTGCGTTGCGCAGCGACTGCGCCAGAAACAAAAAAAGCTCCTGCGGCAAGGCAAGAGCTTGTAAAAAGCAAAGGCGACGACCGGATTCGAACCGGTGATGGAGGTTTTGCAGACCTCTGCCTTACCACTTGGCCACGTCGCCAGAAACAAATCCGGCAGGCCTGACGCCTGCCTGATTTTTGAGCGGGCAACGAGATTCGAACTCGTGACCTTCTCCTTGGCAAGGAGACGTTCTACCACTGAACCATGCCCGCATTGGCTACCTGGGTTTTAAAGCAGATGCCAGGACCCAGACTCGAACTGGGGACACCTGCATTTTCAGTGCAGTGCTCTACCGACTGAGCTATCCCGGCAGGTATGAATCTTTTTAAGAATGCGAAAGGGATTCTATCCAAAGGCTATGTCGCTGTCAAGTTTTCGTGCGTAATTTTTCGCTTAGGAGTACACTAGTGTCCGTATTCAGGAATCCGTATTTGGTAACCCGTATAGGCGCCGCACCGTCGTGAAGGCTATTGCAAACCGGCGTGCGGGGTTCGGGTTACGGGACTCGGATGACGGATTACGGGAGTGGTTGTGTCCCGGTGGGCGCCCCAGTCTTCAAAATTGGTGGCCGGTTGCGCCGAGCAAGCGGCGGT
>CAYONK010000172.1:0-413 GCA_964405285.1 uncultured Ardenticatenaceae bacterium | reverse complement strand
ACTTGGCTCTTCAGGATTGTGTAAGGTCAGGTCATTCTGAGCGAAGCGAAGAATCCCGACTCTGGGATGCTTCACTTTGTTCAGCATGACACCCTTAAAACTCGACGAGATCCGAAAGAACCAGAAAATCTCCGCGCCTACGCGGTGAAACTCTGAGATTTGTCAGTTAATCAGGTCTCTAATCGCCAATCTCTTGTTTCCACAATGGTTGACCGGTGCTTTCGCTAGAACGACAAAATTTACTGCGCGAACGTTATCGGGAGATGAATCCTGGTTGGCGGCCGGCGACGGAGGTTTATGCGGCGCTGGTACGGGCCACTATTCGGCCGTCTGACAGGTTGTTGGACCTGGGCTGCGGGCGGGGCGGGCTGGTGGAGCAGCTTGGCCATCCATTGGCGCAGGTTGTGGGGGTG
>CAYONK010000171.1:7507-8406 GCA_964405285.1 uncultured Ardenticatenaceae bacterium | reverse complement strand
CCGACGTAGATGTAGTCATCGGTCACAATCGGGGAATCGGCAATCGCGCCTGAGGTTTGCCAGCGGCCAATCTCCTGGCCTGTCTCTGCTTCTACGGCATGGACCCGGCCGCCGACTGTGGCGACGTAAACGATACCATCAGCAAAAGCGGGCTGCCCCCAAATGGCGTTACCGGCGTTGAAGGGCACAGGCCAAAGCGGTGCGCCATTGGACCGGGCCATCGCTAACAAACGGCCGTCTGACGTGCCAAAGAAAACGCGATCTTCTACAATCAGTGGCGGGGCGACAATTTTGTCGGTGGCCAGGTCGTTTTGCTGCCAGGCGACGCTTGGGGAGCCTGCCTGCTCAGTCAGGCCGTATAAGTGGACGATCAACTTGGGGCTAAACATGCCGCCGGAAGAGCCATAATCACCCAGCACGACGCCATCGGCGTCAACGGCCGGGGCGGCGAAAAAGGTGGCGGTGGAACGGTCGGCAGGGAAACGCCAGACCTGGCTTTGTTGGGCGACATCGAAGGCAAAGACGCGCTGACCATTGGCTACGTAGACGACATCGCCATTGGCGGAAAGGCCGGGCCAGTTTTCGTTGGGTAATTCGACGCCGCAAGCGGCCAGCAAGAAGCTGGCGATGATTAAGAGGAAGATGATCGGCCGGGAGAACGGCCGTTTTGCTGCGTACAAAGAGAATCCTCCATTATGGAACCGGGTCATATCCGCCAGGGTTAAAGGGGTGACAACGGCTTACACGCTTGACAGCCATCCACCCCCCTTTCAGAAAACCATATTTTTCAATCGCCTCGTACCCGTAATGTGAGCAGGTCGGCGTGAAACGGCAACTAGGCGGGAAGGCCGGTGATATGAACCGTTGATAGAAACGGATGAGGGCAAGGGCAAGACGCT
>CAYONK010000171.1:5414-7497 GCA_964405285.1 uncultured Ardenticatenaceae bacterium | reverse complement strand
CTTTTCTTTCTGGGAAGGGGCCTCATCCTGCCTGGTGGCGAGCAGATGCAGTTGGGTAAACAACGAGAGAACGGCCGTTTCCGCTTCCGCCAATCTGGCTTCCGGCAGCCCCTGCCGGGCAATCAACAGACAGTCCCAACCCGGTTTGATCTCCGTCAAATGATGGCGCACCGCTTCCCGCAGCAACCGGCGCGCCCGGTTACGCTGCACCGCTTTGCCCACGCGCCGACTGGCGACAAAGGCAAAGCGGCTCACGTCAAGGCCATTTGGATGGGCGATCAGGACGGCCAGGGGATGGCGGCGACTGCGACCCTGCTGCCGAACGCGGCTCAGATCGGCAGAACGCCGCAACCGATATTTGGCTTGCAGCATCCTCCCCAGGCTGAAACAGCCTAGGCCCCCTTGCCTTTGTAGGCGTGACCTTTCCGTTTCACCGAACGGTACGCCGTGGCGGAAGTACCCTTCCAATTGATTCGCTTGCCAAATTCATTCATCGAAACCGTCAAAGACTTCCGCCCTTTGGCGCGGCGGCTCTTCAAAACATCGCGGCCCCCTCTGGTCTTCATCCGCTGACGAAAACCATGGACCCGCATCCGGCGACGAATTTTAGGTTGATAAGTGCGCTTAACCATGTCTATATTCTCCCAAAAAAACCAGGGCCTTGAAGCCCTGTTGATGATTTCATGCCAGGTTGAATTTCAACGATTTGCAATCATGCAAAGCGACGTGAGATTATACACGCGCGCCAGGGGTGGGTCAAATTCAGGCGAAGAGGGGATTACACCTCGCCCATTGATTGAATGATGCGCCCGACCAACCCATATTCTTGCGCCTGCTTCGCCGACATCCAGAAGTTGCGGTCGGTGTCTTTTTCCACCTTTTCCAAAGGTTGCCCCGTTTGTTCGGCGAAGGTTTCATTCAGCCGTTTGCGCATTTTGATGATCTCTTCCGCTTCGATGGCAATGTCGGACGCCTGACCGACCGCGCCACCCATCGGTTGGTGCAGCAGGAAGCGGGTGTTGGGCAGACTGAGACGGTTTTCCTTGTCGGTAGCGGCGTAGATGAGCGCGCCAGCGCTGGCTACCCAGCCCGTGCCAATGACCTTTACCTTCGGCTTGACGAAGCGGATCATATCGAAGATGGTGTCGCCGGATTCGACGTGGCCGCCGGGGGAGTTGATGATCACTTTGATGTCGTCGTCGGAATCTGCCGCCAACACGAGAAGCTGCCGGGTAACTTCTTGGGCGAGTTTCATGTTGATCTCGCCAAAGATGAGGACGGTGCGCGTTTCGAGCAGCTTGTCGGTCAGGTTAGATTTTGCCGCCTTGTCGTTGTTGGCTTTTTCTTTGTCTTTCTCTTTTTCGTTCTCGTCGTCCAGGTAGATCATGCTGTCTCCTAAAAAAGGAGATTGGAGAGAGGAGATTTTTCGCTCTCCCCACCCCAATCTCCGGTTTCTGTTTGGGTAATGCCGAGATTATGCCACGCTTGTATTAGATTGGCGTAAGTGTTTGCAGACCTGACAGGTCTGAGAGACCTGTCAGGTCTTTTCCGCGCTTTACAGCTTGAGGTTGGTGAAGGCTTTGAGGCCGGGGTAAACGGCCGTTTCCCCCAATTGGTCCTCAATCCGCAGTAGTTGGTTGTACTTGGCTACCCGGTCGCTGCGGGCGGGTGCGCCGGTCTTGATCTGCCCGGCGTTCAGGCCGACGACCAGATCGGCGATGGTGGCGTCTTCCGTCTCACCGCTGCGATGGCTGACAACGGCCGTCCAGCCGTGCCGCTGCACCATATCCACCGCCGCGATAGATTCCGTCAGGGAGCCGATCTGGTTCACCTTGCAGAGCAGGCTGTTGGCCGCGTGGCGCTCCATCGCCGTAGCGATGCGCTTCACGTTCGTCACCAGCAGGTCATCGCCGACGATCTGGATGCGGTTGCCCAGCTTCGTCATCATCAACTCCCACGCTTCCCAGTCATCCTCGGCCAGACCATCTTCGATGGAGATGATCGGGTATTTGTTCACCAGGTCCACGTAGAAGTCTACCATTTCCGCGCCGGTGAGTTTCTTGCCCTCTACCTTCATGTTGTA
>CAYONK010000171.1:398-5314 GCA_964405285.1 uncultured Ardenticatenaceae bacterium | reverse complement strand
GCTTCGTTGAAGGTGGGGGCGCCGACGGGCATGATCATGTACTCTTGCAGGTCGGTGGCTCCGGCCGCGTGCTTGCCGCCGTTCATGATGTTCATCATCGGCACGGGCAGGGTGCGGGCGGAGACGCCGCCCAGGTAGCGGTAGAGGGGCAGGCCCACGCTTTGCGCGGCCGCTTTGGAGACGGCCAGGGAGACGCCCAAAATAGCGTTGGCCCCCAGGCGCTCTTTCTTTTCCGTGCCGTCGAGTTCGATGAGAGTCTGGTCTATGCCGACCTGATCGGTAGCGTCCCAACCCACGATGGCTTCGGCGATTTCTTCGTTAACGGCCGTTACCGCTTCCAACACACCCTTGCCGCCATAGCGGCCCTTATCGCCATCCCGCTTCTCCCACGCTTCGTGCATCCCGGTCGAAGCGCCAGACGGCACAATCGCCGAGCCAACCGAACCATCAAACAACACAACGTCCACTTCCACCGTCGGGTTGCCACGAGAATCTAACACTTCTCGGCCATGAACTGCTTCAATATAAGTCATTGTAATAACACTCCTTATGTTACGCGGTACGCGACCGCTGTCTTAAAGCGCGTGTTCCGTGAACCGTGTTCCGTGAACCGTATTCCGTATTACGTGAGCCACTTTGTATACAGGCTCGGGTTACAAGCAACGGGCAACGGGCAACGGGCAACACTACACACGCTGATTTGTCAAAAAAGCCACCTGCAACTATACAGAAGCCCCGCCTATCTCGCAACCTGTTTCGTCACAAGAAAAACCTGCTATTCGTCATAAACTCAGAGTCCCGAAGGGCATGAGAAACCATTTAGGTCTAAGCACCTCATCTCATTTCCCCTTGCCAACTCAAGCCCGGTTGATTAGACTTCTTCATGATGGCAAAAGAGATGTCCACCCTGATGCAAGAAAGCATCCACACCCTCTGGGAAAAACTAACCGCAGAGCTGATCACCATCTTCGACGCCCACTTCGTCTGCGCCACAGTCGCCGCCGAGATCGCTCAGCATACCCAGACCAATACTGTCGTGGGCATCAGCGATCCCAGCCAGTTGTATTACGACGTTTGGATCTGCAATCCGGCCGGCGACGTAGAGCAAGCGCGTTGGGATCGGCAAAAATCGGGCTTTGAGCCGCTGATCAAAAAAGGCAAAGCCGTCTACCAGGAAAAATACACCCTGCCCCCCGGCCACCTGATCGGCAGCTCCCTCTGGCAGCTACCCCGCGAACGAATCCTCTCTGCCCCCATCCCCCTGCCCGGTCGAACCGAAAGCATCACCATGCCCGGCCTACTTTGCCTGATCGATCCGGCCGACGACTGCCTGCTCAACCAGGAAAACGTCGAACCGCTCATCAACAACATCACAGTTTTCCTCGACCGAGCCTATCTGCGGCAACAGGTTCACCGGCAAAACGTCGAGTTCAGCGTCGTTTCCGACATCAGCTTCGCCCTTACCTCTACCCTCAGCCTGAAAGCCATTTACGAGCAATTGATTGATCCGGTGCGGCGCACCCTGATCGTCGAAACCATCTCCGTCGGCCTGATCGATCCCACCAGCGGCGACATCACCTTCGTGCAGGCGCTTTTGGGGCCGCTCTTCGAGAATCTGCCACCACTCCGCATCAAAAAAGGGCAGGGCATCGCCGGTTGGGTAGCGGAGCATGGGCAGCCGGTCATCATCAACGATGCCTACGCCGACAATCGCTTCCTCAACGCCGTTGACCGCCAATCTGGCTTCCGCACCCATTCAATGGTCTGTATTCCGCTCCAGGTAGAAGAACGGATGATCGGCGTTTTGCAGGCGATTAACAAGAAAAGCGGCGAGTTTAATGAGCATGATTTGCGCCTGCTGCAAGCCATTGGCGGCCCGCTGGCTGCGGCGATTGAAAATGCCCGCCTGCACAGTGACGTCATCGCCGAAAAACGGCGGGTGGAAACTATCATTAACAGCATGTCGGAGGGCTTGCTCACCGTCAACGCCGATGGCCTGATCACCCACACCAACGACGCTCTTTTGACCTTGCTGAACAGCGAAAATGAGCATTTGGTGGGTAAACCAGCGAACGCCATCGTGCGGCTGCGCGCTGGCAGCCTGGACGCTTTCTTGCGCGACGTACAATCTGGCGGCCGCGAGTTTCCCCAATTGGCTACGGACATCTATCAGCAAGATGGCGAGATGGTCCCTGTTTTGATCAGCGGCGCCGTCGTCCGCGATGACAGCGGCGAGACGAATGAAATCATCCTTGTCTTTAGCGACCTGCGGCAGATCCGCGAAGTGGAGCGAATGCGCGACGATTTCTTCCAGGGCATCATCCACGAATTGCGCACGCCGCTGGCTACTATTTTGATGTACGCTCGCCTGCTGCGCGAGGGGAAAGCGCAAGAGAAGGAAAAGGCGGACCGCTTCCTGGGGGTGATTGAACGAGAGAGCGACCGGCTGCAAAAGATGGTGCGGCAGATGTTGGAAGTAGCCAAACTAGAGGCGCGAGAGCTTCAGCGCAGCCCGGAGCCGATTAAATTAAACCCGCTTTTCGAGGAGATGTTACCGCCTCTGGCCGACCAGGCGACCGAGAAGGGCTTGTCTTTTAGCCAGCGTATTGAGTCTGATTTGCCGCCGGTGCAGGGCAACAAAGACACGTTTTATCTGATTTTTAAGAATCTCATTGACAATGCGACCAAGTTCACTTTATCGGGCACGGTGCGGGTGGACGCCTATCACAAGGTTGGTTGGGTTTACGTGGTGGTGAAAGACCAGGGCATCGGCATCCCCAAGGAGAGTTTGCCGAATCTGTTTGGCCGCTTTTTCCGGGCGCAAACGGCCGTTGAGCGCGGTATCGCCGGAACCGGTCTGGGTCTTTACATGGTCAAAGAGAGTGTGGAACATTATAAAGGCGTCATCACCGTCAGCAGCAGCGAAGGCAAAGGGACGACGTTCACGGTGCGCTTTCCGGTGGCGGAAGTGTAGCTGGTAGTTGGTAGTTGGAAGTTGATAGTTGGGAGTTATGGATAAGAAGCGGATTTATTTAGATTATGGGGCGACGACGCCGGTGGATGAGCGAGTGCTGGCGGCGATGCTGCCCTATTGGACAGAGGTCTATGGCAATCCGTCCTCGACGCACGCCAACGGCCGTTCCGCCCATCGCGCTCTGGAAGATGCCCGCGCCACCATCGCCGACCTGTTACATGCCCAGCCAGACGAGATCATCTTCACCGGCTGCGGCTCGGAGAGCGACAACCTGGCAGTGCGCGGGGTGATGGGTGCGGCCCAGGCCAGCGGCCGGGGCAACCACCTGATCGTCAGCGCCATTGAGCATGGGGCGGTGCTGCAAACGGCCGTTCAACTGCGCGACCACTTCGCCTGCGACCTCACCATCCTGCCCGTAGATGAACAGGGACAGGTCTCCATCAGCGACCTGGAAGCCGCCATCTGCCCCGACACCGTCCTGATCAGCGTCATGGCCGCCAACAACGAGATCGGCAGCTTGCAGCCCATCCAGACCATCGGCGCACTGGCCCGCGAGCGCGGCATCCTCTTCCATACAGACGCCATCCAGTCCGCCGCCGTGCGCCGCTTCAACCTCAGCCAGGAGCCGATTGACCTGCTCAGCCTGGCCCCGCACAAATTTTACGGCCCCAAGGGATTCGGCGTTCTCTACGCCCGCGAAGGGATTGAGCTATTGCCTTCATTGACCGGCGGGGGGCAGGAAAACGGCCGTCGCGCTGGAACCAGCAACGTGGCTTATGCGGTGGGAACGGCCGTTGCCCTCCAACTCGTCGCCGACGAACTGGAAGAGCGCACCGCCCATTACCGCGCCCTCACCGCCCAACTCACCGACGGCCTGCTCGCCGCCTTCCCCGACGCCTGCCGCCAGACCGGCCACCCGACCGACCGACTGCCCCACAACGCCAGCTTCGCCTTCCGCCACCTCAGCGGCAACGATTTGCTGATGCACCTGGACATGGCCGGTATCGCCGCCAGCAGCGGCTCCGCCTGCAAAAGCGGCAACGCCAAGCCCTCGGCCATCCTGCAAGCCATCGGCCTGGACGATAGCTGGAGCAAAGGCGGCCTGCGCTTCACCGTCGGCCACCAAACCAGCGCCGCCAACATTGAGGCGACCCTGGCCGCTCTGCAAACCATCGTCCCCCGCCTGCAACAATTGGCCGAAGGGAGCCTGATTACCGCATGACGCCGCTCACCGATTTACCGCTGCGGGAAAATCGCGTCGTCGTCGCCATGAGCGGCGGCGTAGATAGCTCCGTCGCCGCCGCCCTGCTTGTCGAAGAAGGCTACGAAGTGGTGGGCATGATGATGCGCCTCTGGAGCGAGCCGGGCAAGGGAGACAATCCGCCCGCCAACCGCTGCTGCACCATTGACCAGATGGTAGACGCCCGGCGCGTCGCCGACCGGCTGAACATCCCCTTCTACGTCATAGACGTGCAGGAGCAGTTCCGTCGCAGCATCGTGCAATTTTTCATTGAGGAGCATGAGCGCGGCCGCACGCCCAATCCTTGCCTGGAGTGCAACCGCAAAATCCGCTTCACCCACCTGCTGAACCAGGCGCTCGCCCTGGAAGCGCAATACTTAGCCACCGGCCACTACGCTCGTGTGGAGAAAACGGCCGTTGGCTATCGCGTCCTGCAAGGCATAGACAGCGCCAAAGACCAATCCTACGTCCTCCACATGCTTACCCAGGCCCACCTGGCCCACCTGAAATTCCCCGTCGGTGAATATACGAAAGCCGAGGTGCGCCAATTGGCCGCCAAATTCAAGCTGCCCGTCGCCAGCAAATCAGAGAGCCAGGATTTATGCTTTTTGGGCGATGGCGACTATCGCCGCTTCCTACGCGAATACGGCCAGGCGACCCAACCCGGCCCCATCCTGGACGAAACCGGTCGGGAGTTGGGGC
>CAYONK010000171.1:0-388 GCA_964405285.1 uncultured Ardenticatenaceae bacterium | reverse complement strand
CGCTCTTTGTCTTGCGGAAGGATTCGGCGCAAAACGCGATCATCGTCGGCCCGCGTGAGGCGTTGGGGCAGCGGGAACTGGTCGCCCGGCAGGTGAATTGGATCGCCGGTTCGCCACCACCGCCCGACCAGCCCATCCAGGTGAAGATTCGTTACAAGGCGCAGCCGGTAGCCGGGTGGGTAAAGATGGTGGATGAGGGGGAAAACGGCCGTTGCCACATCCTCCTCGCCGAACCAGTACACGGCATCACCGCCGGTCAGGGCGCCGTCATCTTCGACGGCCCCATCTGCCTCGGCGGCGGCATCATCGCCGACACCCCACAGGAAAATAGACCTTAAAGAACGCTATTGAATGGCTTATCGGAGATTGGAGATTGGAGATTGGAGAC